>NZ_JADNDC010000045.1:0-31485 GCF_015551645.1 Ruminococcus sp. D54t1_190329_F1 | reverse complement strand
TTGATTTTGGCATGAAAAATACCTCCAAAGTAACAGATTTTTATATTTAATCTGTCTACTTTAGAGGTATCATATCAAATTTCCTGGCGGCTTATATCTCTTTATTACAGAATGTTACTGTTATTAAAATATTATTTTTTCACCATCTGAACAACATTTGTGTCATCTTCTGAGGTTTCATTCTCAGTGTTCTGTGACTTAGCTTCATCCGGGTAGGTGTAAAACTCGTGAACACCATATTTAAATAATTTTTTTAAATCCTTATCAAACCAGGACACGTTCTTTTTGTCCGCAGCAGAACGCTGAACAAAGAACAGAGCTCCTTCTGAATAGTCAGTTCCCTCTAATGCCTGTTTCACAGCTTCCCTGGTCTCATCTGTTACCGTTACTTCATAAAACTTACCATCGTAAACAGGTGAAAACTGAGGAATTCCATTTCTCTGATCCAGAATAACACCTGTAATGGTATCTGGAAATTCCTCATGGGAAAGGCGGTTCATAATTACATTTGCGATCAGTACACGACCTTTAATGTCCTCTGTGCCCGCCTCTGCCTCTACTATATGAAGCAAGTTATCATAATCTGCGTCCGACATGATCTTCGGATTTGCAGACATGGATACTGCAGCTGCATCAAGGCTCGCAACTGTATCAGCCATAGAGTCCCCTACATTCAACTCATCCACGTTTCCTTTTATCTGCTTCACGCGCTGGCCTACCATGACTCTCTCGCATGAAGTTCCAATTCTTGTTACAGATGTTCCTGCTGAAGGAGTATCTGCAACACTGGTTACCATACCGGCAATTCCGGTAGGCAGATCATACTCTACACTTCCAAGGTCAGTCCAGGCATCCGCGGATCTATTCTCTTTGTCCGAAGCTGCATATACCTGGCTCCGTGGACCAAACTCCGCCACCTTCGTTCCAACTGCCAAAATCATTGCCAACGTGGCGCAGGCGCTAAGAGCTACAAAATTATGTACAAGAGCATTTCCATTCTTTTTTTTCTGGGCATCGCTCTTGCAAGTTGTTACATGTTGTAAACTTCTTTTTAATTTCATATTCTTCTTTCCTTGCACTTCTGTTATGTTTTGATTTCTTTTATTATTTATTCTGTAACATTTCTGTAATTTATAGGAAAATTATATTTAATAAACTCCAAAATGTCAAGTTTTTTTTGCTTTCTATAGCTTTTTTCTCTAAAAACAGGTAAAAAAAGAAAGGCAACAAGAAAGAAATAGGATGATTCATTCAAAAATCATGTAATATTTTTGATAAATTTACCCTGTTTCTATTTGTCCCCTTTTATTCTTAGGTATGGTTATTTCTCCCCTTCTTATGGATTTTATTATAGCTTTTCTTTTTCTGTTCGTCAAACCTTTTTTATCGCCGAATTCTGACAAAAAGCGCCGTTACCTTTCAAAGCAGCAAACCACCGCACAGTCTTTTTTATGAACTGATTTGCGGTGGTTTGTCTTTTTGTTATCAAATATGCTTCTTATTATAAATAAGGTTTAAACAAATCTCTCAGCGGTTATTAATTGCTGTTACAAGTGCATCAATGGAAGCACGGATAATATCCGGGTCTACGCCTGCTCCCCACGCCATAGTTCCGTCAGGTTTCTTGATTCCAACATATGCTATAGCCTTAGAACTGGAGCTGCGCTCTAACGCATGTTCCTGGTATACTTCCAGAGAATACTTCAATTCGTATGCTTTCTTCAGGGCATTGCTCACTGCGTCAAGACGTCCATTTCCCACAGCCTCTGTGGTAATTGTTTTTCCATTAAATGTGGAGATTACCTTAGTTGTAATTCCCTCGCTCGTCTGCTGGAAGTGCACTTCATTAATGCTGTACGGCTGTCCCACATTCTCAAAAGTCTTTTTGAACAGATCAAAGATTTCATCTGGATGAAGCTCTTTATGAAGGTGATCAGAAACACCCTTGGCTGCGTAACCCATTGCCTCACGCATTTTTGGCGGAAGGTTCAGACCGTATTTTGTTTCCAGAATGTAGCCTACGCCGCCTTTGCCAGACTGGCTGTTGATACGGATAACATCTGCATCATAATTACGTCCAACATCTGTGGGATCAATTGGCAGATACGGAACTGTCCAGCGGTTCGGATCTTTTTCCTCGATCCAGTGCATACCTTTGGCAATTGCATCCTGATGGGAACCAGAAAATGCTGCAAAAACAAGTGCTCCACTGTATGGACTTCTCTCTCCAACTGTCATTCCCGTGCAACGCTCATACACCTCGCAGATGTGAGGCATATCGGAGAAGTCAAGCTTCGGATCTACTCCCTGGGAATACATGTTCATTCCAAGTGTTACAATATCAACATTACCAGTACGCTCTCCGTTTCCAAAAAGAGTTCCCTCGATGCGGTCTGCTCCGGCAAGAATTCCCATTTCAGAATCTGCCACACCACAACCTCTGTCATTGTGAGGATGTAAGGAAACGATTACATTTTCACGGCGAAGCATATGTTTGCACATATATTCAACCTGACTCGCATATACATGCGGCATGGAATGCTCCACTGTTACCGGAAGGTTGATGATACATTTGTTGTCCGGAGTCGGCTGCCATACATCGATAACCGCATTGCAGACCTCAAGGGCATATTCCGGCTCAGTTCCTGTAAAGCTCTCCGGACTATACTCAAACTGGAAGTTTCCTTCTGTCTGTTCAGCCAGTTCTTTTAATAATTTCGCACCTTCTACGGCAATCTTTAAAATCTCTTCTTTGGATTTCTTGAATACCTGTTCACGCTGTGCAACAGATGTGGAATTGTATACGTGAACAATAGCTTTGGGCGCACCTTTTACGGCTTCAAAGGTTTTACGGATAATATGCTCCCTTGCCTGTGTCAGTACCTGGATCGTAACATCTTCAGGAATCAGTTTGCGATCGATCAGGGTACGAAGGAACGTATACTCTGTCTCGGAAGCAGCTGGAAATCCTACTTCAATCTCTTTAAACCCAATCTGTACAAGAAGTTTGAAAAACTCAACCTTCTGTTCCAGGCTCATTGGGATGACAAGTGCCTGATTTCCGTCACGAAGGTCTACAGAACACCATGCAGGTGCCTTATCAATATAGTCCTTTTTTGCCCAGTCCATATAGGTTTCTGGTGGAAGATAATACTGTTTTTTGTATTTGCTTACATTCATCATTTTTTATTCCTCCATATTGTAAATTTAATTTTTCTCTTTTCTGTGACGGAAGGATTCTTTGTCTGCTGGGTCAGAGCTCAGTCTGATAAAGCAGCTTTATGTGGTATTAAATTCCAATGGAATTACTATCACATAAAAAAAGTCCTCCAGCTCTGCACACATACAGGTGCAAGAGACGGAAGACATACATCTTACGCGGTACCACTCTTATTTCATGAATAGAATCCATACACTTATCGGATACGGGATTACTCCTTATATCCTTTCCCTGTAACGGTGGAATCCGGCTGTGTCTACTCTCGCTTCTTCTAATCATTCGAAGTAATTTCAGACAGCTGCTCCAAGGCGAGTTCTACAGTTTCCTTCCGTCATCTCACACCACCCGATGACTCTCTGCGCTCCGGTACCTGTGTACTACTCCTTATCAAAGCATTTCTCTTATATGTTCTTTGTGGTTATTACCTTAACATTTTTCAAGTCACTTGTCAATGACTAATCGGGGCAACAGGATTTGAACCTGCGACCTCACGGCCCCCAGCCGTGCGCGCTACCAAGCTACGCCATACCCCGCGAACAGTTGATATTGTATCAAATGTTATAATAAAAATCAACAGTTTTTTCAAAAAACAAATTAAAATCGTCTGTAAGTGTTACTGTGAACGGAATAGACGGGTAACCCATGTATAACTCTCCTATCCAATTATAAAAGAACCTTGAACGTAGGTAAAACTGCAATTTTATTGAGAAAAATCACAGAAATCAAGGTTTTCGCCCATATACCAAAAGACCTTGACAGCTGGTTTTCCCAGTCCATCAAGGTCAGTTTTTATGCTTGGACAAATTTCTATTGATTGGGCGATTTGCCCTTTAACAGGATATTTTACTTTGCCTGTTAACAATTATATTAATGCTGTGCATTAATATAATTAACAAGTCCTTCCGCCTTAATGATCTTCTGCATAAATTCCGGGAAGGCCTGCCCCTTAAATTCAGTTCCTTTGGTGCGATTGTAGATCATGCCAGAATCAAAATCCACCTCTACCTCATCCCCCTCATCAATGCCCTTGCTTGCTTCCGGGCACTCAATGATCGGAAGTCCAATGTTGATTGCATTTCTGTAAAAAATTCTGGCAAATGTCTCTGCGATAACACAGCTGACACCAGCTGCCTTAATAGCGATCGGCGCATGTTCACGGGAAGAACCGCAGCCAAAATTCTTAGTTGCTACAATAATATCACCCTTCTGTACTCTTTTTACAAAAGTATTATCAATATCCTCCATGCAATGAGTTGCCAGTTCTGCCGGGTCTGAAGAATTCAGATAACGTGCCGGAATAATAACATCTGTATCAACATTATCTCCATATTTAAAAGCTCTGCCTTTTGCCTGCATGATAAGTACTCCTCCTTATAATCCTAATTCTTCCGGTGCACAAATATAACCGGTTACTGCACTTGCTGCAGCTACTGCCGGGCTTGCCAGGTAAACTTCAGACTCCACATGTCCCATACGTCCTACAAAGTTGCGGTTAGTAGTAGAAATGCAGCGCTCACCAGCGGCCAGAATACCCATGTATCCACCAAGGCACGGTCCACAGGTAGGTGTACTTACAACTGCTCCAGCCTCAATGAAAATCTTAAGAAGTCCCTCTTCCATTGCCTGCAGATAAATTGCCTGAGTCGCAGGAATCACAATACAGCGAAGCCCTTTCTTAACCTTGCGTCCCTTCAGAATCCGGGCTGCAACACGAAGGTCGTCAATACGGCCATTCGTACAGGATCCGATTACAGACTGGTCTACAACAACCGGTTCTCCAATCTCAGAAATGGTCTTAGTGTTCTCTGGTAAATGAGGGAACGCAACAGTTGATTCCAATGTGCTAAGATCAATTGTGTACTCAGCTTCATAAACAGCGTCCTCATCAGCCTCGTATGCTGTATACGGGCGCTTGGAATGCTCCTTCATATATTCGATTGCAAGATCATCAACCGGGAAAATTCCATTCTTTCCGCCAGCCTCAATTGCCATATTAGCAATAGTAAAACGGTCGTCCATAGACAGGTTTTTAATTCCCTCTCCCACGAACTCCATAGATTTATAAAGAGCTCCGTCCACGCCGATCATTCCAATGATATGTAAGATCACATCCTTACCGCTTACCCATTTTTTCGGTTTGCCAACGATGTTAAATTTAATGGCAGACGGTACCTTAAACCATGCTTTTCCTGTAGCCATGCCAGCTGCCATATCAGTACTTCCGACACCAGTGGAAAAAGCTCCAAGAGCTCCATATGTACAGGTGTGTGAATCAGCTCCGATAATCACATCGCCTGCAACTGTAAGACCCTTTTCCGGAAGGAGCGCATGCTCAATTCCCATCTGTCCTACATCAAAATAATTGGTGATATCGTGGCGACAGGCAAATTCACGAACACATTTACAGTGCTCAGCAGACTTAATATCCTTATTCGGAATAAAGTGATCCATTACCAGTGCAATTTTATCTTTGTCAAATACGGTATCTACTGTCATCTTATCCATCTCATGGATAGCTACCGGAGAAGTGATATCGTTTCCAAGAACAAGGTCAAGCTGTGCCTCTATAAGCTGTCCTGCTTCTACATGATCCAGACCTGCATGCGCTGCCAGGATCTTCTGAGTCATTGTCATTCCCATTTTAGTATTCCTCCTGATTCATTGTATGTTGATATTTTAGCACACTTTCTGTTATAATAAAAATACATATTAATCATAGTTATTATAATTTGTAGTTATATATCACTGTTTACTGGTGCTATTCTGTAAGATATTATTTTGAGCGTAGTTCACAAAAACCTGAGAAACTTGGCGAAAAATCATTCGAATGCGTGATTTTTGTACATTGTAAGATATGTTGTCATGGACAAGGGTAAGCAATATTGTTATATATTCAGGAGGAATTTATGCAGGAAAATCTGTCTCTTTATCATATATTTTACACAGTCAGCCGCACTGGCAATATCTCAACTGCTGCTAAGGAGCTGTACATCAGCCAGCCTGCCATCAGCCGCGCCATTAAGAAATTGGAAAATAATCTGGACACCACTCTTTTCAAGCGCAGTTCCAGAGGCGTAACCCTCACCCCTGACGGCCAGATTCTATATGAAAAAGTAAAAGGAGCCTTCGACCTTCTTTCCGAAGGAGAGGATTCCATTCTTCACAATCGTTCCAGAGAGATTCCCAGGCTGCGCATCGGTGCCAGCACCACTTTATGCAAATATGTACTTATGCCCAGGCTGAAAGATTTCATAGCTGCCAATCCGCAAATCCGTATTACAATCTCCTGCCAGTCCACCTACCAGACCCTGAAACTTCTTGAAGAAGACAAAATAGACATCGGCCTGATCGGACGACCGCAGAAGCTATCCGGATACGAATTTTTGCCTCTGCTGCAGATCCAGGATACCTTTGTCGCTACACATCAATACCTGGAGAATCAGCACCAGCTTTTTCCATCAGAACCCCTTCAGCACACTGCTACTTTCATGCTTCTTGACGAACAGAATATAACCAGACAGTCCGTCAATACCATGCTTCATGAGCACCAGATGCAGCTTGGTCACATTCTGGAAGTCAGTTCCATGGATCTTTTAATCCAGTTTGCACAGGTGGGCTTGGGAATTGCCTGTGTGATCAAAGAATTTGTGCAAAATGATCTTGATAAAGAAATACTTGTGGAAGCGCCTCTGGGTCTGACTTTCCCATCAAGGGAAATCGGATTTGTATGCAAGAAAGGGAGCGAAAATCAGAAGCTTCTGACACAACTGGCAGAAATCTAGAGAAATTCCGCTTCGCTACACCGAAGTAGCGCAAAAAAATCCGGGTTTCCCCGGATTTTTTTGCTTAGTTATTAATAAGCTTATCTTCGCCGTTCCAGCTGTAGAGTTTACGGATTTCTTCGCCAACTTTCTCAGATGGATGCTCAGAAGCTTTCTTTCTCATAGCTTTGAAATGAACCTGACGTCCAGCTGGGCTCATATCAAGCAGGAAGTCTTTTGCGAAAGTACCATCCTGGATATCGGAAAGGATTTTCTTCATTGCTTTCTTTGTATCTTCTGTAATGATCTTCGGTCCTGTGATGTAGTCACCGTACTCAGCTGTGTTGGAGATGGAATATCTCATTCCAGCGAAGCCTGACTGATAAATCAGGTCTACGATCAGCTTCATTTCGTGAATACACTCGAAGTATGCATTTCTTGGGTCATAACCAGCCTCGCAAAGAGTCTCGAAACCAGCCTGCATAAGTGCACAAACACCACCGCAAAGTACTGCCTGCTCTCCAAAAAGGTCTGTCTCTGTCTCTGTACGGAATGTAGTCTCAAGAAGTCCTGCTCTTGCACCACCAATAGCAAGTCCGTATGCAAGTGCTTTGTCAAGTGCTTTTCCTGTGTAATCCTGCTCAACAGCTACCAGACAAGGAGTTCCTTTGCCAGCCTGATACTCGCTTCTTACTGTATGTCCTGGTGCTTTTGGAGCAATCATGGTAACATCTACATTCTTTGGCGGAACAATACATCCGAAATGAATGTTGAAACCATGAGCAAACATAAGCATATTGCCTTCCTCAAGGTTTGGCTCGATATCTTTCTTATACATATCAGCCTGTTTCTCATCATTGATCAGAATCATGATGATATCAGCCTTCTTTGCAGCCTCAGCTGCTGTATATACTTTAAATCCCTGCTCTTCAGCTCTCTTCCAGGATCTGCTGCCTTCATAAAGACCGATAATGACGTCACATCCGGACTCCTTCAGGTTCAGTGCGTGAGCATGTCCCTGGCTGCCGTAACCGATAATTGCGATTGTTTTTCCATCTAATAAAGAGAGATTACAATCTTCCTGGTAAAAAATTCTTGCTGACATTTTCGTTTCCTCCTACTGTGTTAAAACTTAAAAATATATATCGTTAAGGGAATATATATGCATATCCTGTGTATGATTATTCATTCCAGAAATACGCCCCTTAGCAAACCAAATAAATAATCCTGCCTTCAGAATTCTCCGACTGTGGCGGATTGACTCTTGCGGCATCTGCCTGATCAGCGCTTCCGCAATTACAAAAATTTCACCCCATGAGAGCCTCTCTCAAGACCCATAACACCGGCACGTGCCAGTTCCAGAATCTCGTAATCTCCCATAAGATTAATAAATGCCTCCAGCTTGGTCTTGCTGCCTGTCATTTCTACAATGAGAGAATCCTTGCTCACATCTACAACCTTGGCACGGAAAATATCCGCAATGGAAACAATTCCCTGTCTCTGCTCCGGTGCGGCTGCAACCTTCACAAGAACAGTCTCACGAACTACGCTGTCAGATGGATCCAGGACTTTGATATCCCTTACATCAACAAGCTTCGCAAGCTGTTTCACAATCTGATCAAGAATTGCGTCATCTCCGCTGCACACTACTGTAATGCGAGTATAATTCACATCCGCTGTAACTCCGGCAGTGATACTGTCAATATTATAACCACGACGGCTGAACATTCCGGCGATCCGGCTGAGTACACCTGACGTGTTGTCAACTAGTAAAGATAAAATCTTATTTTGCATAAATATAATCCTGCTTTCGTGCTTCAGATTGATATGGTTATCATTATAACAACATAATTTATTTTGTCAATGCTACACTTCAAAAAAGTTTTAATGTTTTATAGCATTAAAGCATTTTTATTCATATAACACACTTTCATTTCACTATTAACATATTTACACAGTATGAAGTATCTATATTTTACGTAAATATTTTATATCAGATATTTACTCTGCAGGTCTGTCACTGTCTTTTGGTTCAGATAAAGTCCTCTTCTCAAAAAACGCTCCACATTTCCATATTCCGCATAAATCGTACGAAACATTCTGTCCAGATATTCCTCTTTTACCCTGAAAAGCGCTGATACTTTATTTACATTTGCAATACTGTCCAGTCTGTTTGCCTCAAGGTAACGCAGCATATAATCCAGTTCTCCTGCCAGGCACACATTGGAACGTATAAAATCCTCCCGGATCACATCTCTGTGAACTCCAAGAGCACAAAGAAGAAGGGCTGTCACTACCCCCACTCTGTCTTTTCCGAAGCTGCAGTGCCAGAGAGCAGCACCATTTTCGTGATGCAGCAGTACATCCATAAATCTGGCACATTGTTTCACTGAATACTGATCCTTTACAAAATTCTCATACTGCTGCTCGATCAGACTCTCTATATCGCCATCATACTCCAGAACCTTTTTCAACATATCATTTGTCTGCAGTATTCCCAAAACACTTTTCGGAGAATCACTGATAGTCTCTTCATCGATCATGGGGATGTGATAATATTCCACTCCCTTTACCACAATGTCCGGTCTTTCATTTCGTTCCAGCTGGTCTCTGAGATCAATCACGGTCTTCAGCTTGCAGTCCTCCTGCAAAACATGCTGATCAGCCATAGAAGCATGATAAAGATTTCCGCTTCGAATAAGCTTTCTGGGAAGGATATGACGCCCATCCTTTGTGGCGATTGCCCCAAGATCTCTTGTATTGGAAAGACTCTGCATCGTAATCCGTCCGCCCTTAGGAAATCCGGTAGCCATTTCCGGATTGAAAAGTTTCAGAATCCGCAGGCAGTCCTGTGCCTCATGCTCCGTCATCTCAAACTGATATCGCTTCTTTCTCCTGGTAATGATCACCAGATAATTAGAGATCATCTGCTTCACTGCTTCTTCTGCGTTTTCGCCTTCCCGATGGATATACGCCCAGACAATATCTCTGCAAGGAAGATTATTCTGTATCATATGTCTGAAAAAGATCAGGTTTCCATCTTCTACGCGAATCTTACCGTATCTCATATTTCTCCTCCATTCGTTGCCTTTCATTCTTACGATACCACAGAAAACAAAATTTGACAATTATTGGAAAAAGTTTATAATCAAAAAAGATATGTCGGGGTTACTGTGAACAGAATGAACAGCAACATGTTGACAAACTTAGAAAGGTGAATTTTTTATGGATAATCTGATTTTTTGCCTCAATGCAACCATTCCTATTTTTTTGACCCTTATGCTGGGTTATTTTCTTCGAAAAATTAATCTTTATGATGATTCCTTTGTTGCACAGATGAACAAATTTGTATTCAAGGCAGCCTTACCCGCACTTTTGTTTATGAATGTGGCTGAATCAGATTTTATTAAAGTTTGGGATACAAAGTTTGTTCTCTTTTGTTTTGGCGCTACGTTTTGCAGCATTGCCATTTCTATCGGTCTTTCCTTCCTGCTGAATCCAAGGGACATACAGGGAGAATTTGTCCAGGCCTCTTACCGCAGCAGCGCGGCAATCCTCGGCATTGCTATCATCCAGAACCTTTATGGAGATGCCGGTATGGCACCTCTTATGATCATAGCAAGCGTTCCTCTCTATAATGTAATGGCAGTCATGGTTCTCTCTTTTATGAAGCCTGACAATCAGGGAATGAACAAACAGATGCTCCTAAAAACCTTAAAAGGAATTGCCAGCAACCCTATTATTCTTGGAATCCTGGCAGGTCTTATCTGGTCTGTCCTTCGTCTGCCTCTTCCAACGATCCTTTCCAGTACTGTCAATAACCTCGGAAAAACAGCCACACCTCTTGGACTGATGGCCATGGGTGGTGCCCTTCATTTTGGAAAAGCTTTTTCCAGATTAAAAGCAACTATCGCCTGCACTTTTATGAAGCTGATCGGCTTTTGCACCATTTTTCTTCCAGTTGCTGTCAGACTTGAATTTACCCATGACAAGCTGGTTGCCATTCTGATCATGCTTGGTTCTGCTACCACAGTAAGCTGTTATATCATGGCAAAAAACATGGGGCACGAAGGGTCTTTTTCCTCCAGTGTCATTATGCTCACTACATTATTCAGTGCTTTTACTCTCACTATCTGGCTGTTCATTTGCAAAAGTTTAGGATTGATTTAATGGATTCTGTTACATATCCTTGTCAATGCCAGACAGTATTTCATACAATGCCTCCAGGCTATATGGCAAAATATCCTCATCAATCTGAAATTTCGGATGATGCAGCGGATAACCCTTATCAGGAATTCCTGCCAGAAATACACTGAACAAGCCCTTTGTATGTAAAAAATACCGATAGGCATTGTCTCCGGACAAAAACAGCTGCTCCTCGCCTTCCAGAAGAAACTGCTCTCCAAATATCTTCCTTCCTGCAGTTTCCGCAATCCTGGTAAGCTCCGGATCATTTGCAAAAGGCAGAACTGCAGGCTTTGGATATTCCAACTCGATCCTTGTTCCCGTCTTTGCTTCTATTTCATTCAAGGTTTCCTTCAGCCGCTTATCCAGCGCCTGGTAATCTTCTTCGTAAGCAGCCCGGATATTTCCCCGAAGAGTCACAAGATCTGTAATAATATTAGAGTATTCTCCACCATGAATGGTTCCGATTCCGATCAGGCAGGGACCTTTTCCTTTATACGTTTCATTAAGATCATGAAGGGCTTTTACCACCAGAGAAGCCGCATAAATACTGTCAATTCCTTTATGAGCCTCACACCAGTGGCTGGATTTTCCATGAACACGGATTTCCATGCCATTGATCATAGCCGAAGCCTGTCCCTCATGCACTGCCATTCCAAAAGACTGATCCACTGCGTAATGAAACATGAGAAAAATATCTGGTTCTCCATCAAGGGCACCTGCTGCCAGCATTCGCTTTGCACCTTCACCGATTTCTTCGGCAGGTTCAAAAAGAAACCGCATCCGCACTGGAAAAACCTCTCCCTCTTCCGCCAGAATCCTCGCCAGCACCAACGCCGAAGCCACGATGCCATCATGACCACAGGCATGCATGACTCCGGCATTTTCCGATGCGTAAGACAGTCCGGTTTGTTCCTGTATAGGAAGTGCATCCATCTCTGCGCGAAGCACAACTTTCTTTTTGCCGGCAAAAGCTGCCTCATCCTGACAGGGATGCTCCGCAATGATCCCCGTAGGCTCCACAATCCGAAACCGATAGCCTAATTTTCCCAGATACTCCTGTATAAAAGCAGATGTCTCAAACTCCTGAAGCCCCAGTTCCGGATGCCTGTGGAAATGACGCCGCAATCTGATCAGCTCTTCTTTGTATTTTTCAAATTTACATTGGTAATTTAATCGCTCTGCCATATTTTATCCTTTACCCTTATCTCGGAGTACGCAAATTGTCTGAAATGATCTAAAGTAACAGCTAAATCAATCCCAGGTGCTCCAACCCGTTTTTAATTCCATAATGAAAAATATCCGTTGTCACGTAATCAGCCAGCTTCTTGATTCCAGGCGCCGCATTTCCCATTGCCACCTTCGTCTTTGCATATTCGAACATAGACAGGTCATTATTGCTGTCACCAAATACAATGGTATCCTCATGTGCAATATCAAAAATCCTGCATACAGCCGCAATGCCAACAGCCTTGGAAAAGCCTTTCGGGATCATCTCAATGGTATCCCCGGCAAGACCTTCCCCTACATGGCCAATAAACTCATAATAGTCCTCAAGCTCCGCACAGGCCTTCTCAGGATCACTTCCCGGCACGATCTTAGAACTGATCTTATTAATATGAAGGTCGTGTTCATACCCCTTAACAGGACGCCACTTACCCCCCAGAGCCTTTGTGATCAGATCAGCATACCAGTTAATATCTGTATTATACTCATCCTTATCGTAGTACATCCAGTCGGCACCCTCCATCACCGGAATCATGCCGTATTTCCGAAGGACCTCCACCGAATGCCATGCCTCCTCCGTGGTCATCTCCTTGTTAAAAAGCCTTTTGCCATCTTTCTCAATGGTACATCCACAGGCACTGATCATTCCCGTAAAAGGGATCTGTTCCAGATAATCAGGCACAAACGCCCTGCTTCTTCCTGTACACAGCCATGCCTGATGGCCATTCTTCACCAGTTTTGTAATCGCCTCTACAGCACTGGCCGGTGTCCCCTTTTCAATATCACAGATCGTACCATCAGCATCAAAAAACACTGCTTTTTTGTGAATCTGCTGTCCACTTCCTGTAGAAGAAGCACCTTCATAGCTTCCCTTGAAAATGTTATCAGGCATAAAATACCCCCGCAAGCTTTACAAAGTCGCAGGTATCTTTCACACCGGCAGTCTCATAAGGAGAATGCATAGCCAGCTGCGGCAGTCCAATATCTACTGTATTTAAAGCCACCTGCGTATTGGAAATATTTCCCAGAGTGGAGCCGCCGGCTACGTCCGAACGATTCACGTAAACCTGACAGGATACCCCTGCCTCTTTACAGAGTTCCTTAAACATCGCTGCCGAAATACCATCTGTGCAGTACTTCTGGTTCGCATTATACTTCACCGCAATTCCGGCATTAATATGCGGTCGGTTCACCGGATCCGCCTTCTCAGGGTAGTTCGGATGAATCGCATGTGCATTATCCGCAGAGATCATAAAGCTCTTTGCCAGAGAGATCAGATAATCCTCGTAGCTTCTTCCAAGCCCCAGATTAATGCGAAGGAGGGTATCCCGAAGGAAAGTAGATGCAGCCCCCTGCCTGGTGCCGCTTCCCACCTCTTCATTATCCATTACCATATGTACACAGATGCTCTTCTCATTTTTTCCAGCAATCAGTCCTTCCATAGAGGAAAAAGCGCACTGCAGATCATCCAGTCTTGGCGCAGAGACAAATTCCTCCTCACTGCCCCAAACCGTACCAGGCATGCGGTTATAAAGGAACAGATCATGTCCCAGAATGTCCTCTTCTTTCACCCCTGCTGCCTCTGCCACAGTTTTAAAGAAAGATCCCTTAGCGCTCTCCAGGCCATAAAGAGGAAGCATATCCTTCTGCACATTATACTTATAACCGCTGTTCGCCTCACGATTCATATGGATAGCCAGATTCGGGATCATCAACATATCTTTGTCCACAGTCACAAGCTTCTCACAAATCTGTTCATCCTCCTTCACGATCAGACGTCCAGCCACAGAAAGGGGGCGGTCAAACCAGGGAGCCAGAAGCGCACCACCATAAAGTTCCACATTCAGCTTCACATACCCATTTTCCACCATCTCTGGATTCTCCTTGATCTTCAAAGACGGGGAATCACTGTGGCTTGCAATAATATGGAACACGTCGCTGGAAACCTCTGGCACGGTAAATGCAATGATTGCCGAATGATTCCGGATCACAAAATACTTCCCACCGTTTTTTATCTCCCAGTGCTCATCTTCCTTTAACTCTGTAAATCCATTCTCCGTAAATCTTGTTTTCATCATCTCCACTGCCTGAAATGCAGTAGGGCTCTCTTTGATAAATGTAAGTAATTTCTCTGCTGTATGATTCATTTCTAAACTCCTAAATATTTTTCTATACTTTTCCCTTTGCCACACCCCCGCAATCGTTTTGCGAGCCCCGCTCTCCAAAGTGATAAGTCATACCACATTTGAACCAGTTCCAACCGATACACAGGGGAGGTGGCAGCGGGTACTGCTTGTGGGGCTTGGGGATTTTCGGCAGGTTTGCGAGCATAGCAACACTCTCAATCTTTAATAATCAACGCCATAAACACCAGATCCGTATTCCCCGTATTCGCCAGTCCATGACCTCTTCCATCTGGTGTAAAGGTAATATCGCCTGCTTTCACATGTCTCCAGGAAGTCCCATTGTCATTATATTCCCCTTCCCCGGTCAGAATATAATAGGTCTCACTCTCCCCATAATGCATATGAAAGCCAAGAGAACATCCCGGTTCCAGAGTCACCTCTGCATAAAGCCCGCACTTCCCATTTAACTGCTGCTCATCCAGCAGCTCCTTGATAATCACATGTCCATTCCCCTCACACATATGCTCAATACGATTGATCTTCATATCCAGACTCCTCCTTCGTAAAAGGGCACATCCCCAGCTTTCGCCAGAGATGCGCCCTGTTTTTCAGCTTTCTTCAATTATAATTACAAACTCTTGATCCTGTCAATGGCTTTCAGAGTATTCTCATAAGTTCCAAACGCAGTCAGACGGAAATAGCCCTCTCCATGAGAACCAAAACCAGAACCTGGCGTACCAACCACATTTGCATTTTTAAGGAGATAATCAAAAAACTCCCAGGAAGTCATTTTATCCGGTGTTTCCAGCCAGATATAAGGCGCGTTCACACCACCGGAAACAGAGAAGCCAGCTTTTGTCAGCTCATCATGGATCAGCTTTGCATTTCTCATATAATAGCCAACCTGATCCTTCAGCTGAGCCTTACCTGCCTCAGAATAGACAGCCTCTCCTGCCTTCTGTACAATATAAGGAGCACCGTTAAACTTGGTGCCGTGACGTCTTGCCCACAGACTGTGAAGTGATACCCCATCTCGTACCAGTTCCTTCGGAATAACCGTAAATCCAAGACGAACACCAGTAAATCCGGCATTCTTAGAAAAGCTTCGAAGTTCAATCGCGCATGTTCTCGCACCCTCGCACTCATAAATACTGTGCGGTACATTTTCCTCAGAGATATAAGCCTCATAAGCTGCATCATAAATGATCACACAGCCATTTTTGTTGGCATAATCCACCCATTTCTGCAGTTCATCCTTTGTAATAGCAGAACCGGTCGGATTATTTGGAAAGCAAAGATAGATCAGATCCGGCACTTCTGATGGAAGCTCCGGCAAAAATCCATTCTCCTTGCGGCATGGCATATAGATCACACCGTCAAAATTTTCACGAACCGTATTATACTCTCCGGTACGGCCCGCCATAACATTGGTATCCACATAAACCGGATAAACCGGGTCACACACAGCAACCTTATTATCTGTTCCGAAAATCTCCTGAATATTACCGGAATCACTTTTTGCACCATCAGAAACAAAAATCTCATCTGCTGCAACATCGCATCCTCTGTCCTGGTAATCGTTCTTTGCGATTGCCCTTCTTAGAAATTCATACCCCAGATCTGGCGCATAACCGTGAAAAGTCTCTGCGTGAGCCATCTCCTCGACTGCCCCGTGAAGAGCATCAATAATAGCCGGAACCAGCGGCTGTGTCACATCACCAATACCAAGGCTGATCACCTCTTTATCCGGATTCTCTTCTTTGTAGGCACGCACTTTTTTTCCAATTGTAGAAAAAAGATAGCTTCCTGGCAGTTTTAAATAATTATGATTAACGGTAACCATCTGATTATCCTCCTGTAAATCTACTTTCTCTTCTCAACCTCAGCCAGCAACGCCTCTCTCACGCTTGCCGGATTTGCCTTGCCCTTCATTTCCTTCATGATCTGACCGACAAAGAAGCCCATAACCTTCTCTTTACCTCCAAGAAGCTCAGACAGCGGTCCAGGGTTCTCATCCAGAATCCTGCTGATGGTGCTGCTAAGAAGCCCGGTATCCTCCACGATCTTTAAGCCATGCTCTTCCACATAAGCGATCGGATCAACATCCTCATCAAATACCTTTTCAAATACCTTCTTGGCGTTCTGTGGGCTTACCTCCTTCTTATCGACCATTGTAAGAAGATCTGCAAGATGCTGCGGTGTAAATCTTAACTTCTCAGCCTCAATGCCTTTTTCCTTCATAAGACGAAGCACTTCCACCATAAACCAGTTTGCCGCCTTTTTCGGGTTGCCGCTCAGCGTAGCCACATCTTCAAACAAAGCAGCCAGATGTCTGGACTCTGTAAGAATCTGGGAATCATACTCCGGAAGACCAAACTCACTCTGATAACGGGCAGCCTTCTCCTCCCGGAACTCCGGCAGCTCAGTTCTGATTTTTGCGATCCACTCATCAGAAATATGGATCGGCGGAAGATCTGGATCCGGGAAATAGCGGTAATCCTTTGCATCCTCCTTAGAACGCATTGCATGAGAAGACTCTTTATTGTCATCCCATCTTCTGGTCTCCTGGGTAACGCTTTTACCCATCTCCAGAAGCTCGATCTGACGCTCTCTTTCGCCCTCAATAGCATGTGCTATGGCCTTAAAAGAGTTCAGGTTCTTCATCTCTGTTCTGGTTCCAAGTGTATCGCTTCCTGCCACTCTCACAGAAAGGTTCACATCAGCACGCATGGAGCCCTCCTGAAGCTTACAATCGGAAACACCCAGATACTGCATGGTACAACGAAGCTTCTCCAGATAAGCGATAACCTCATCTGCACTTCTCATATCCGGCTCAGAAACGATCTCGATCAGAGGAACACCGCTTCGGTTGTAATCTACCAAAGAGCAGTCCTCCCACTCATCATGGATCAGCTTACCTGCGTCCTCCTCCATATGCATCTCATGGATCCGGACTTTTTTCTTACCAGCTTCTGTCTCGATCTCCACAAATCCATCATGGCAGATTGGCAGATACAGCTGGGAAATCTGGTAGTTCTGCGGATTATCCGGATAAAAATAGTTCTTACGGTCAAATTTGCAATACTGATTGATGCTGCAGTTTGTGGCAAGTCCTGCGCGCAGGGCAAATTCTACCACCTTTTTGTTTAATACCAGAAGAGAACCTGGCATACCAGTACACACCGGACAGGTGTGGGTATTGGGTGCCCCTCCAAATGCTGTGGAGCAGCCGCAGAAAATCTTTGTTCTGGTGGCAAGTTCTACATGAACCTCAAGTCCGATAATAGTCTCATACTGTTTCATGCTCTCTTACCTCCTTCCTCTGGTGTTCCAAAATCTCCTCTTACGCTTTCATAGGCATGGGCAGCACGAAGGATCTTCCTTTCCATAAAACAGTCTCCGATCATCTGGATTCCGATTGGAAGTCCGGCACTGTCTTTTCCGCAGGGAACTGTAATTCCGGGAAGTCCGCAAAGATTTACGGCAACTGTATAAATATCCCCAAGGTACATTGCCATAGGGTCTTTTAAGCTTTCTCCGATCTTCGGCGCTGTATAAGGAGCTGCCGGGGCAAGAAGCACGTCATATTTTCCAAAAGCCTGATCAAACTCTTTTTTAATAAGTGCTTTGGTGCGCAGGGCTTTCAGATAATAAGCATCGTAATAACCAGAGCTTAAAACAAAGGAACCAAGCATGATACGACGTTTTACTTCTTCTCCAAAGCCCTCCGTTCTAGTACATTTATACATATCATGAAGCCCGTCATATTCTTTTGCACGATAGCCATATTTTACGCCATCATAGCGCTCCAGGTTGGAGCTTGCTTCTGCGCTGGCAATAATATAGTATGCCGGAATCATATATTCCATAGTTTTGACAGAGAAAAATTCTACAATTGCTCCCATCTGGGTCAGCACTTTCAGGGTTTCCATAAAGGCATCTTTTACCTCTGGCGAAATTCCCTCTGACAGATATTCCTTCGGAACACCAAATTTCATTCCTGTAATCTTATCTGTCATCTCACTGGAAAAATCCAGGTCTTTTCGGTCAATGGAAGTACTGTCTTTCGGATCATGGCCAGCGATCACTTCCAGAAGTGCTGCGCAATCTGCCACATCTTTTCCAATCGGTCCGATCTGATCCAGAGAAGAGGCATATGCAACCAGCCCATAACGGGAAACCGTACCATAAGTAGGCTTCATTCCTGTTACACCACAATAAGAGCTTGGCTGGCGGATGGAACCTCCTGTATCAGAGCCCAGTGCCAGATAAGCCTCTCCTGCTGCTACAGCTGCACAGGAGCCACCTGAGGAGCCGCCTGGAACATGCTCTGTATTCCATGGATTTCTGGTAATGCCATAGGCAGAAGTTTCCGTCGTACTTCCCATGGCAAACTCATCCATATTTGTTTTTCCGATAATGATCATTCCTGCTTTTTCAAGCCGGCTGATCACCTCTGCCTGATACTGGGGAACAAATCCTTCCAGAATTTTTGACGCACAGGTAGTAGGTTTTCCCTGTACACAAATGTTATCTTTGATGGCAATGGGAACACCGGCAAGAGGACCGGTATAAGTTCCGTCCTCAATGCCTTTTTCCACCTCTTTTGCTCTTGCATACGCTTCTTTTTTATAAGTGTCCAGATATGCGTGGATTCTGTTATCTTTTTCCTCTATTTTAGAAAAGACATCCTTGACGCCGTCCAGAACACTGACCTCATGTTTTTTAATCTTATCAGCCAGCTGTAAGGCTGTTAATTTTTCTAATTCCATGTGAATGTCTCCTATCCTATGGTCTTTGGAACCTGATACTGTCCTTCTTTGGCTTTTGGCGCATTTGCAAGCATTGCCTCGCTGTTGTCACCATTTGTAACTTCATCCTCACGAAATACATTCTGGTCGCCAAAAATATGGGACATTGGTTCAACACTGGATGTATCCAGTTCATCCAGCTTATCTACATAATCAAGCATTTCCTGCATATCTTTTTTTGCCTTTTCCTTCTCTTCTTCTGTAAGGGAAAGTTTTGCAAGAATGCAAACATTTTCCATGGTTTCATCGTCAATCTGTTTTGCCATTTTCTCATCCTCCTGCACAGAAATTATTACGCTCCACTCTGGATCCATACCAAAATCTTTTCTGGATATCCAGCTTTTTTATGGCTCCAGTCTGTTCAGGTCTCTTGGGAACAGGCATGCCTCACGGACATTTTCCTCCCCGAGAAGCTGCATGGTAAGACGTTCCAGACCGATTCCAAGACCACCATGAGGAGGCATACCGTATTTAAATGTATCCAGATACTGTTCCATTCCTTCTGTCTCCATACCTCTGTCCTCTATCTTTTTCAGAAGGGCATTGTAATCGTGAATTCTCTGTCCTCCTGTTGTGATCTCAAGGCCGTGGAAAAGCAGATCAAAGCTTAACGTAAATCTGGTATCCTCTGGATCATCCATTGCGTAGAACGGACGCTTCTTAGATGGATAATGGGTAACAAAAACAAAATCTGCATTATATTCTTCTTTAAAATACTGACCGATGAGGGCTTCCTCCTCTGGCTCCAGATCAAATGGATTACGAATCTGACGGTTGTATTTCTTCGCAACCAGCTCTTTTGCCACATCAAAACGAACTGCCGGAATCCTGGAAGCATCTGGAAGCTCAACCTTCAGGATCTCCAGTTCTTTTGCATAATCCTCTTTTAAAAGCTTCATTGCATACTGCAAAAAGCCAGTCTCCATAGCCATGATCTCTTCAAAGCTATCAATATAGCCCATCTCAAAATCAAGACTTGTATATTCATTTAAATGTCTCTTGGTGTTATGTTTCTCAGCACGGAAAACAGGTCCGGTCTCAAATACTCTGTCAAAAACTCCCACCATCATCTGTTTGTAAAACTGTGGGCTCTGAGCCAGAACAGCCGGTTTATGGAAATAGCTGAGTTTAAACAGGTTCGCGCCTCCCTCAGCACCTCTGGCTCCGATCTTCGGCGTATGGATTTCCGTAAATCCATTTTCATAGAGATAATCACGAAAAGCCCTTGTCAAAGCTTCCTGGATCTTAAATCTTGCGCGCTCCTGAATATTGCGGAGGGAAAGGGAACGGTAATTTAATTTGGCTTCCAGAGAAGTATTCAGCTTCCATTTATCGATTGCAAGAGGAAGAGGTTCAGCCGGAGAAGACAGCACCTGAATTTCACGAATGTGAAGCTCTCTGCCATGAGGCGCTCTCTCTTCTTTATTTACAACACCTTTTACTCTTACTGTCATGCCTTCTTTCAGATCATGAATGGAAAAATCAACATCCTCATTTACTAAAACGGTCTGAAACAGACCCTCTCTTCTTCTGATAATTACAAATGCAACATCTCCCATGTTGCGGATACTGTGAATGGCGCCCTCCAGGATGGCTTCCTGATTCAGAAGTTCTTCTCCCATCAGTGCATCCCAGCTGCTCACTTCTTTTTTCCAGCTTCCATCCAAAAACTCCATTTCCTCATCCTCCATTTCCTAAAATCATAAAAATATATCTTATAAAAACCCCAGCCAGAATTTCTGAAAAATCCTATACAACAGGATTAGAATTCTGCCTTAGACTATACCTCATCATATAACAGCATCAGAACCATCTGAGCTGTCTCTACCATATTTGTCCCGGAATCCATACTGCATTTCTGAATGTACCGGTATGCATCTTCTTCGCTTAAATGGTTTCGCTCCATAAGAAGAAACTTTGCGTTGGAAATGTAATTCTGCTCTTTCCAGGAACGCGTTTTCGGTTTCTTCTTCTCTTTTTTTAGCCGCCGCTCGATCTGGGACAACATCATATCCACCGTGTTTACCAGGTCGCTGACTTTCATTGGCATTTCCACAGTAAGGACGGATGTAGGCGCTTCCGCAATCACTCTTCCAGATGCCAGCAACAGCATTTCAAAATATGAAGGAATATCTTCCAGCACATCCCGGTAATACCGGTCCGTCAGCTTATAACCACAGATCAGAATACCTCCGTCCAACTCACTCATGCTGGCAAGTGCTGTTGAAGCAGTTGAACATACCGCAGCTACAGAAAAACCGTGCCGGTTCAATATGGTACGTATTTTCTTTGCGTCATCGATTTTCGGTAATGCAATTACAATGCTGCTGTTCATACCATGCTACTCTCTTATCTTAAATCTTGTATAAATACTGGCTGATTTCCCACTCGCTTACCTGTCTCATATAATTCAGCCATTCTTCCTTCTTGGCAGCTGCATATTCCTCACAGAACTTTTTACCAAGTACACTCTGGATCCAGGTGCTATTCTCGAAATGTGTAAGGGCATCATCCAGGTTCAGCGGAAGATTTCCAATATTCATAGCTTTCTGGTCAGATTCGGAAAAAGAACGATCCGATGCCTTGGTAGGATATAATTTCTGCTGAATTCCATCCAGACCGGCTGCAATACAAACAGCAAACACAAGGTAAGGATTTGCAGATGCATCCGGGCTTCGAAGCTCGATTGCCAGGCTGTCTGATCTTAAATTGGAAATACGGATCAGAGAGTTCTGGTTATTCTTTGTCCAGGTCAGTTCTGTAGGAGCATCATAGCCAGGTACAAGTCTCTTGTAGGAATTCACAAGCGGATTGGTAATGGCGGCCATCTCTTCACTATGTGCAAGAAGACCACCGATAAAATGATAAGCATCCTCGCTGAGACCATTTACATCATCAGGATCAGCAAATATATTTTTTCCATCTTTATACAATGCAAAATGAATGTGCATACCGGAACCATTCACCTCAGCTCTCGGCTTTGGCATAAAGGTTGCATGAAGTCCATGCCGTTTTGCAATGGTGCGGACTGCCATTTTGAAAGTCATCACACAGTCAGCCATTTCATTTGCACCGGAAAATTTAAAATCAATCTCATGCTGTGCCGGAGCGGTTTCATGATGGGAAGATTCAATTTCATATCCCATATCTTCCAGATTCAGAACCATATCACGTCTTGCATTTTCTCCCAGATCCAGCGGGCTGATATCCAGATATCCAGCTTTTTCATGAGTCAGTGTAGTGGGAACTCCGTTATCATCTGTGTGAAATAAGAAAAACTCACATTCCGGATCCACTTCACAAACATAGCCTTCCTTAGCAGCCATCTCTACCACCTGTTTCAGAATATATCTCGGGCTTTTCTCAAGCGGCGTTCCATCTGAGCGGTAGATATCACAGAGCAGTCTGGCTACCTTTCCCTGCTGCGGACGCCACGGAAGAATGGTGAAAGTATTATAGTCCGGATGTAAATACATATCCGGCTCTTTCTCCCCTGCTATTCCGGCAATGTAGGAGCTGTCTACTACATATTCATTATCCAGTGCCCGGGGGAGCTCCCGAGCTGTAATCGCAATATTTTTCAAAGTACCGAACATATCGGTAAACTGAAGACGAATGAATTCTACATCCTCGTCTTCTGCCATCTGTAACACTTCTTCTCTGGTGTAATTCCCCATGGTGTTCTCTCCTTCTTTCACTCTCATGCCCTCATCCATCCATTACGCATGACTTATTTAAACAAAAAAGGCGCACTTCAAAAAGATACCCTTCTGAAGAACGCCCTTGTTCATGGAGGTAATTATAGCAATGAGGTCATGCTTTGTCAACTTATTTTTTACCACTTTACCATATCAGCGTTGTATAAAATGATGTACAAAATAAATCTTTTGTATCAGAACGGAAAATCGGGAGCAAATTTAGTTTGCCCCCGACCATACTTTTTATATACTCTCTTTTTTATTTTCCCGACAGCGATTCAGCAGGTATTATTCCACAAAGCATTTTTTTGCCAATTTACAGATAAGAATATCCCATCAGGGATTCATCCACTGCCTTTGCGGCTTCTCTTCCTTCACGGATTGCCCATACTACCAGAGACTGGCCTCTGTGCATATCTCCTGCTGTGAAAACCCGCGGTACGCTGGTCTCATAAGCTTCCGGTTTTGTCTCTACGTTAGTTCTTGCAGTTGTTGCAACCTTAAATGCATCAGTCACATATTTCTGGCTTCCAAGGAAACCAGCTGCGATCAGTACCAGGTCTGCAGGGATCACTTCTTCCGTCCCCTCTACCGGAACCATCATCATACGGCCTGTTTTGGCATCTTTCTCGCTTTTCAGCTTTACGATCCGGGCCTGGCAGACATTTCCGTTTTTATCTTTGATAAATTCAGTAACGGTTGTCTGGTAAACCCGGGGGTCATGTCCAAACACTGCAATTGCTTCTTCCTGGCCATAGTCTGTTTTTAAGACCTTTGGCCATTCCGGCCATGGATTGGAAGCAGCACGCTCTGTTGGCGGCATTGGCATCATTTCCAGCTGTGTTACAGATTTGGCGCCGAGACGTACGGAAGTACCCACACAGTCATTTCCGGTATCACCACCGCCAATTACCAGCACATGTTTGCCTCTTGCCTCTTCATAAGGAGCTTTGGTAAAATCGCTGTCCAGAAGAGTTTTGGTGACTTTTTTCAAGAAGTCTACTGCAAAATAAATTTCCTTTGCATCTCTTCCCGGCACTTTAATATCACGGGGATTGGAAGCTCCGCAACAAAGGATTACACGGTCATATTTCTTCAAAAGTTCCTCTGCTGTAATATCCACTCCAACATTTGTATTTGTCACAAATTTCACACCCTCAGCTTCCATCAGCTTCAGTCTTCTGTCGATCACAGATTTCTCCAGCTTCATATTTGGAATGCCGTAACGAAGAAGTCCGCCGATCCGGTCACTTCTTTCGAATACAGTTACATTGTGACCTCTTCTGTTTAACTGCTGTGCTGCTGCAAGTCCGGAAGGACCGCTTCCGATAACTGCTATGGTCTTTCCTGTACGAACCTTCGGAGGCTGCGGAACAACCCAGCCTTCTGCATATGCAGTCTCAATGATGGCACGTTCATTTTCCTTAGTGGAAACAGGCTCTCCATTTAAGTTGCAGGTACAGGCTGCCTCGCAAAGTGCAGGGCACACACGGGAGGTAAATTCCGGGAAGCTGTGTGTCTTGTTCAGACGAAGAAACGCCTGTTTCCAGTTTCCGGTAAATACCAGATCATTTGTCTCTGGCACCAGGTTGTGAAGCGGACATCCGGAAGCCATGCCGCCGATCATCATGCCTGCCTGGCAGAAGGGAACGCCGCAAGCCATGCAGCGTGCTCCCTGAAGTTTTTGTTTCTCTTTATTAAGAGGAGTACGGAACTCCTTGAAATTGGCAATTCTTACTTTTGGCGGCAGAACCTTTGCCGTCTCTCTGTTATATTCTAAAAATCCAGTCGGTTTTCCCACGATCTTCTGCCTCCTTAATGCTTAACTCCTATGCTTTCGTAGAATGCTTCCATCTGCGCCTGCTCACTGTTCAGACCTTTTTCCTCAAGCTTTGCACTTAATGTGATCATCTTCTTGTACTCATTTGGAATGAGTTTTTTGAAGTGAGGCAGATACATGTCAAACTGATCCAGAACCTTCTGTCCAAGCTCCGATCCCGTTGCAGCTACATGTGCTTCGATCAGATTTTTCAGTTCTTTTTTGTCATATTTATTGTCTACTTTTTCAATAGAAATCATCGCTTTATTTAAGTTCTTATAAAGAACATTTTCCACATCCAGAACATAAGCGATACCGCCGCTCATACCTGCTGCAAAGTTTTTGCCGGTTCTTCCAAGAACTACTACACGACCACCGGTCATGTACTCACAGCCGTGCTCTCCCACACCTTCCACAACTGCATTGGCACCAGAGTTACGAACTGCAAAACGCTCACCTGCCATACCGTTGATAAAGGCAGTTCCACTAGTTGCACCATAAAGAGCAACGTTGCCGACAATAATGTTATCTTCTGCTTTGTAACCGGCATTTTCCGGAGTCTTCAGGATCAGCTTGCCACCGGAAAGACCCTTTCCGAAGTAGTCGTTGCAGTCGCCGGTAAGCTTCAGAGTAAGACCTTTCGGGATAAAGGCACCAAAGCTCTGTCCTCCGGCTCCTGTACAATCAATCTCTACCGTGTCTTCCGGCAGTCCGTTTTTATTATTTCTGGTAATCTCCGCACCAAGGATTGTTCCAAATGCACGGTCTGTGTTCTTTACTTCTACCGAAAATCTGGTCTTCTCACCGCCATGAATTGCGCGACTGCATTTCTTCACAAGAACTTTCTCATCCAGAGTCTTCTCCAGCTGGAAATTGTACTCTGCTTTCGGATCAAAGGTTACCTCGCTGCCAGCTTTTGCATATGGATTGTTCAAGATTGCACTAAGGTCTACTTTACCTTTGTGCGGCTCATCAACTGCATCTGTAGCAACCAGGAGATCCGTACGTCCTACCATCTCTTTCAGGCTTCTCACACCCAGTTTTGCCATATATTCGCGAAGCTCCTGGGCAATAAATTTCATAAAGTTCTCAACATATTCCGGTTTGCCTTTGAATCTCTTTCTCAGCTCCGGATTCTGGGTAGCTACACCAACCGGGCAGGTGTCCAGATTGCAGACTCTCATCATTACACAACCCATAGTTACAAGAGGTGCTGTAGCAAAACCGAATTCCTCTGCACCAAGAAGTGCTGCAATTGCAACATCACGACCGCTCATCAGTTTACCGTCTGTCTCAATGCGGACACGGTTACGAAGTCCGTTCATAAGCAGTGTCTGATGGGTTTCAGCAAGTCCAAGCTCCCATGGAAGTCCTGCATTGTGAATGGAGCTTCTGGGTGCTGCACCAGTACCTCCATCATATCCGGAAATCAGGATTACCTGTGCACCAGCCTTTGCAACTCCGGCTGCAACCGTACCAACGCCAGCCTCAGAAACCAGCTTTACAGAAATATCTGCATATTTATTTGCATTTTTCAGGTCATAAATCAGCTCTGCCAGGTCCTCGATGGAATAGATATCGTGATGCGGCGGCGGGGAGATCAGAGAAACACCAGGTGTGGAGTGACGGGTTTTCGCAACCCATGGATAAACCTTCTTCGCCGGAAGATGTCCACCTTCACCAGGTTTTGCGCCCTGTGCCATTTTGATCTGGATTTCTCTTGCAGATACCAGATAACGGCTGGTAACACCGAAACGACCACTGGCTACCTGTTTGATCGCAGAACATCTGTCATCTTTTGTTCCTGCTGAATCCAGTCTTTCATTGCTTTCACCGCCCTCACCGGTATTTGATTTTCCATGAAGATGGTTCATTGCAATAGCAAGTGTCTCATGTGCTTCCTGAGAAATGGAACCATAGGACATGGCACCAGTCTTAAAATGCTTTACGATTTCATCAACACTCTCCACCTCTTCAAGAGGGATAGGATTTTCTGCATACTTAAAGTCCATAAGCGCACGAAGATTGCCGTGATTTTCCTTATCCACAAGATCTGTATACTGTTTGAACATCTCATAGCTGCCTGTTCTTGTAGACTGCTGAAGGAGATGAATGGTTGCCGGATTGTAACGGTGCTCTTCTCCCTGGCTTCTCATTTTGTGGGCACCCACACTATCCAGAGTAAGGTCTGTGGTAAGTCCTAACGGGTCAAATGCTTCTGAATGAAGCTTTTCTACATTCTCCTCAATATCTTCCAGTGTAATGCCTCCAACACGGCTTACAGTACCTGTGAAATATTTATCGATAACATCCTGAGATACACCAATTGCCTCGAAAATCTGAGATCCCTGATAAGACTGGATTGTAGAAATACCCATCTTGGAAGCGATCTTAACAATACCGCTGATAACTGCATGATTATAATCGTCTACAGCTGCATAATAGTCCTTGTCCAGCATATGGGTATCGATCAGCTCATGGATTGTCTCCAATGCCAGATATGGGTTGACTGCACTTGCGCCATAGCCCAGAAGAGTAGCAAAATGATGAACCTCTCTCGGCTCGCCGGATTCCAGGATAATAGCAAGAGAAGTACTCTTTTTCGTCTTTACAAGGTGCTGATGTACTGCAGAAACAGCCAGCAGAGACGGAATCGGCATATGGTTTTCATCCACGCCTCTGTCGGAAAGCACCAGAATGTTGGCACCATCCCTGTATGCTTTATCAACTTCTACAAACAGACGGTCAATAGCACGCTCAAGCTTTGTGCTCTTGTAATAAAGAGTGGAGACAACAGCCACCTTAAAGCCTTCGTGATGCATTTCCTTAATTTTCAGCATATCTGTATTGGTAAGGATCGGATTGTTAATCTTTAATACCTTGCAGTTCTCCGGAATCTGCTCCAGAAGGTTTCCGTCTTTTCCAACATAAACGCTTGTGCTGGTGACAATCTCCTCACGGATCGCATCAATCGGCGGATTGGTTACCTGTGCAAAAAGCTGTTTGAAGTAGTCAAAAAGCGGTCTGTTCTGTTTGGAAAATACTGCCAACGGTGTATCCACACCCATTGCGCCAATGCTCTCAGCACCGTTTAACGCCATGTTTCGGATAGAAGTACGATACTGCTCATAAGTGTATCCGAAAGCCTTCTGAAGACGGGAACGCTGTTCCTCTGTATATTCTTCCATTCTTTCGTTTGGAATCTTAATATCTTTTAAATGTACCAGATTGCTGTCCAGCCATTCGCCGTATGGCTGTTTCTTTGCATACATCTCTTTTAATTCGTTATCATCGATGATCTTGCCCTGAACCGTATCTACCAGAAGCATTTTTCCAGGATGAAGACGCTCTTTTAATATGATCTTCTCTTCCGGTACCGGCAATACTCCAACCTCAGAAGAAAGGATCATGCAGCCATCGGATGTTACGTAATATCTGGACGGACGAAGACCGTTACGGTCAAGCACTGCACCCATCACATCTCCATCTGAGAAAAGAATAGATGCAGGTCCATCCCATGGCTCCATCATAGTGGCATAATACTGATAGAAGTCACGTTTTTCCTGGGAAATGGTATCGTTATTTGCCCATGGCTCCGGAATAGTGATCATCACTGCAAGAGGAAGATCCATGCCACTCATGGTAAGGAATTCCAGCGTATTATCGAGCATTGCAGAATCGGAACCATTTCGGTTGACTACCGGAAGGATTTTCTGCATTTCCCCTTCTAAGTATGGGGACTCCATATTTTCCTCTCTTGCCAGCATCTTATCTGCGTTTCCCCGGATGGTGTTGATCTCACCATTGTGCACGATCAGACGGTTTGGATGTGCTCTCTCCCAGCTTGGATTTGTGTTGGTACTGAAACGGGAATGTACCAATGCAATCGCAGATTCATAATCAGGGCTTTGAAGATCAGAGAAAAATGTACGAAGCTGTCCAACCAGGAACATACCTTTATAAACAATCGTACGGCTACTCATAGAACATACGTAAGTGTTATCATTACTCTGTTCAAACTCACGGCGGGCAATATACAGTTTACGGTCAAATGCGATGCCTTTTTCCAGATCATCCGGCTTTTTGATAAATGCCTGCATAATGCATGGCATGCACTCTCTTGCCTTATGTCCAAGAACCTCCGGAACTACCGGAACTTCTCTCCAGCCAAGGAACTCCAGTCCCTCTTTTTCCACAATGATCTCAAACATTTTTTTTGCCTGGGCACGTTTGATCTCATGCTGTGGGAAAAAGAACTGGCCAATACCATATTCTCTTTCCTGGCCGATTTCGATTCCCTCTTTTTTACATGCTTTCTTAAAAAATTTATGGGAAATCTGAAGGAGGATACCAACGCCATCACCTGTTTTGCCTTCTGCATCTTTTCCGGCACGATGATCCAGATTCTCTACAATCCGCAATGCGTTGGCAACTGTATCATGGGATTTTTTGCCTTTGATATTGACAACTGCACCGATACCGCAGTTATCATGTTCAAATTCCTGACGGTAAAGTCCCTGCCTTTCCTTTATCACTTCTTTCATTTTCCTCATCCTTTCTATTGTTGATTAAGAGTTTCCTCTTTGTTTACTTTATCTACAGCTGCCTGGATAAATCCACGGAACAGCGGGTGAGCATGGTTCGGTCTTGATTTGAACTCCGGATGTCCCTGGGTTCCTACAAAGAATGGGTTTGCCGGAATCTCGATCATTTCCACAATGTGACCATCAGGAGAAGTTCCTGCTATGGTCATGCCTTTTTCTGCCAGTTCTTTGCGATATGCATTGTTAACTTCATAACGATGTCTGTGACGTTCCTGAATTTCTTTCTGTCCGAAAAGTTCCAGGGATAAAGAACCATCCGCAAGCACACATGGATAACTTCCAAGGCGCAGGGTTCCTCCAAGATCTTCCACATCTTCCTGGTCTGGCATAAGGGCAATTACCGGATTGGTAGTTTCTGGTGCAAGTTCAATGCTGTTTGCATCTTCATAACCAAGTACATGACGGGCAAATTCTACGATTGCCATCTGCATTCCAAGACAGATTCCAAGGTATGGGATCTTATGTACACGGGCATACTGAGCTGCCAGGATCATTCCTTCTGTTCCTCTTCCGCCGAAACCACCTGGAACCAGGATTCCATCTACCTGGTAAAGTCTCTGATCCAGGTTCTTCTCGTTTAACTCTTCGGAATCGATCCAGGTAATCTCTACTTTCGCTTTACATGCGATTCCGCCATGCTTCAGAGCTTCCACCACACTAAGGTATGCATCATGAAGCTGGGTATATTTTCCTACCATGGCAATGTTTACAGTTTTATCCGGATGGCGGAGATTTTCTACCATAGCTTCCCAGTCCGTAAGGTCTGGTTTTCTTTTTTCAAGTCCCAATGACTGCATGACCACATCTGCCAATTTTTCACGTTCCATCGCAAGTGGGGCCTCATACAGATACTCTACATCCAGATTCTGAAGTACATGGCTTACCGGCACGTTACAGAACAGGGCAATTTTTGCTCTCAGGTCGTCGGTCAGCGGATATTCACTTCTGCATACCAGAACATCCGGCTGGATTCCCATTGCCTGAAGCTCCTTTACACTGGCCTGGGTTGGTTTTGTTTTCATTTCTCCTGAAGCTTTCAGGTATGGAATCAGGGTTACATGGATAAGGATTGCATTTTCATGCCCCACATCATGCTGAAACTGTCTGATGGATTCCAGAAATGGCTGGCTTTCAATATCTCCTACTGTTCCGCCTACTTCGATAATGGCAATCCTGTTTTCATCCGGGGATTTTGCGCGATAGAAGCGGCTTTTGATTTCATTTGTAATATGAGGAATTACCTGTACGGTTCCTCCTCCAAAGTCTCCATGGCGTTCTTTTTGTAAAACGGACCAATAAATTTTTCCGGTAGTTACATTGGAATTTTTATCCAGGCTTTCATCAATGAATCGTTCATAATGGCCAAGATCCAGGTCGGTCTCGGTTCCATCGTCTGTTACGAAGACTTCTCCATGCTGAATAGGGTTCATGGTTCCGGGATCAATATTGATGTAAGGGTCAAATTTCTGCATTGTGACCTGAAAACCTCTTGCCTTTAAAAGTCGCCCAAGTGAAGCTGCTGTGATTCCCTTTCCCAGTCCTGACACAACACCGCCAGTGACAAAAACGTATTTTACTGCCATCTTTCGATTTCCTCCTCCAATTGCTTTTAATGTGTTCTAATATGTAAAAAAGGCGTCAAAGAGGAGGATTAGGGGGCACTTAACCTATCCATTTCTCTTTGACGCCTTTGTCAAAACAAATTCTTATTCAAAAATATGCTATATAATATATCATTTTTTTGGCTTTGTCAATCCACTTTTTTTGCTATTTAGTGGATTAAAAGTTCTTCAAGGCGGACGCATTTGGACAATGTGTATTACTCACTCGCCGGCGCAACGCTCCGATGAACTAATCGCTAACTGCGACTAATGCGTTCGGGAGAGCCCTCACGCATAAGTCTTCGTAAGCGCTGGATTTCATCTGCGCTAAGAACGCGCCTGAAATGGCTCGCTGGAGTAATACACATTGCCCAAATGCTGTGTGTCGGCTGGAACTGAGGTTATTTAGGAACTTTTAACGAGGGGAGGGGGA
>NZ_JADNDC010000044.1:0-33430 GCF_015551645.1 Ruminococcus sp. D54t1_190329_F1 | reverse complement strand
TTTAGACATAAAATATGCTCCCTCCTAAGTGACAAGTTTTTATTATTTCACTTGTCTACCTAGAAGGGAGCATATCAGGAAATAGACAGCCCCTTTTACGTTCAGAATCAATCTTCTTCCATCCATACCTTCATGGTTTTCAGAAGCTTTTGTTTCTCTGGAATACTCATTTTATGTACCTGCTCGGAAAGCTCGCGGTCCAGGGCAGTTTCACGGTATTCAGAATCAATTCTGCCAATCAGGGAATCCAGGGAGATGTTCAGCAGCCTTGCATAATAAATAAGGATACGCAGGGACATTGCAGTACGGTTATTCTCCACGTTGCTGATGTAGCCAGGAGTTACATTCAGAGCTTTGGCAACTTCTGCCTGGGTAAGCTTCATTTTGATTCGCAGTTCTTTCATTCGGGATCCTAAGTTTTCGTAATCAATCTGATTCATATTCGTTCTCCAATCTTTTTAACAGGTGCCGAACTGGCTTACCTGTGATTTTACACGTATTTAAGCTGCTTTCCAATTTGAACAAAATCTCCTGCAAATTCTGACGCACATCTTGCAGAAAACCCTTTTCAAACAGTTTCTTCAAACATGCTCTGGCAATCTATGGAACGGTTTCACCGCTTCCTGATTGCCTGCGGGTTCTTATATTATGGAACGACAGCTTCTTTATCCATAATATAAAGTATATAGAAAATATATGAAAAATGTAAGCTGTAAATTGTATGCTATTTATTTTATAGCTATATATCTGTTGTCGTTATTTTGACATTTTTGTCAGATACCCATATAATAAAAAGTGAAATTGGAAACAGGAATCGAACAGTTTGAGGTAATCACAAGATGCAGGATACATTTGAAATGCTGGAGGAGCTTTTGGAACAGGAGCAATTTGAATTGCTGTTTCCGAAAGAAAACGGAGCACAGGCTGAATGGGAATGTTATGAGACATATGAAAGTAATGAGGGAAAACAGGGCGAAAAAGACAGCCTTGCCAGAGTGGGAAAAGAGAAAATTCCAGGTGATATCCGCCTTGTTTATTTGATGAATGATGCCGTAGAAAGCTTTCTCATTTTCCGAGATGCCAGACTTACAGGCTCTTATCTGGAGAATTATGAAGGCCCTCTGAAATCATCCTTAAGTCAGGAAGGGGATGAATATATACTGGTAGTATGGCAGGGGGAGAACGTAGTCACTCTGTTTTTCAGAATGCTGGATCTGGAGGTTTATCTTTATAACTATGGGGAGATCGGTCATTTCTGGGTGCCTGGATATGAATATCTGCGTCAGCTGGAATATCGGATCGCCATTGCAAGAGATAAGCTGGAATATCTGGGAGAAGAGTTTTGTACAGAAGAAGAAAGGGCACTTGTGCAGCTGGCGGACTTTCCACCGTTGAATTATTGCTGTTATCCGGCAGTGCCGAAACAGTATATTGTGCCAAAGGAAGACCCCTGGAAGCCGTCTGCAGCAGCATTTCAAGTAATGGAAGAGCTAGCAGAAGAAGCTCGGGATTTTTCTCTGCTTCGGTTGTTGCATGTTTATAAGAAATTTCCAGCTCCATTTATCGCCAGGATTTTTGCCAGGGTATTGCACAAGAATAAGCATAGTGCAGTGATTGATCTTCTTACCGGAAAAATAAAAAGCGCAGCGGCGGCTTATCCTGACCGGACTTTTGGAAATGAGGCTGATCAGCAGTTAAAAAGCCTGCTGTCAAAAGCGGGAAAACTGCAGGAAAAACTGACCCGGGACGGAATCCATGCAGAGATATTAAGAGAAGAGCCCTTTACAACAGCCAGAGACAGCCTGGATTTTCAGGTTTTTCTCATGGTTTGGAAAAAGGGCTGGCGGAATCGCAAGGTGGAAATCCGGAAACTGTGAATAAGAAATTATCGTGCTTTAACACTTCTCAGAAAATAACAGATCGCCCACGCAATACTCATCCCCGCGGCGATTCCAAATGCAAAGAGAAAGGTGTCCCTCCCATATTTAAGTGCCTGCATGGGATTTCCCTCTACAATACTGCTCATGCAGTAATAAAGGGTACTTCCGGGAATTAATGGAATCACGGAAGTAACGAAAAAAGAAGTGGAAGTTTCCTTGCAGATTCTTGCCAGGATTTCCGCATACACATCTGCAATAAAACCAGCCAGCAGTGCCGGAAGAAAAACACTTCCCCACAGACTCTTCCCAAAGAGAAAGACCAGCCAGCTAAGAAAACCACCGGCAGCAGCCAGCGGCAGATATTTAGTTTTCATGTGAAAAAGAAGACCAAAAGCCACAGATCCGATAGCTCCGGTAATCAGCTGTATAACCGTCATTGTGATCAAAGTCCAAACCTCCCAAAAAGAATAATTGCGCCCATAAAACCAAGTGCCAGTGCTGCTGCAAGAAGTAACGCGGCGATCAGCCTGATAATACCCGAAAGGGTATCACCAATGAGTACATCGCGGATTGCATTAGTTGACATAAGTCCTGGAATCAGAAGCATAATATCACCAATCATGATCTTATCCATGTGAAGGAAAGGACAGAGCAAAGTAAATCCGCAAATGGCGCAGCCTGTGAGAAAAGACGCTGCAAATTGGAAAGTAACCTCGTTCATACATACTGGTCTTAGATATTTTTGCAGGCTCCATATCAGGATTGCAGCAATGCCGGCAGTAATGGCATCCGGAATAGTGCCGCCGTAGAAAAGGGCAAAACTGCAGGCTGCAAGAACGCTTCCAAGCAGTTTCCAAAGAGGCTTAGGTCTGTTTGCATTGATCTTCTCAAATTCATTTCGCAGCTCCGCAGCAGAAACCGGATGACTGCAGAAACGGCGGCTCAGGTCATTGAGCTGCTCCAGCTTGGTGAAATCATTCCCCCCACATTCATGAATGCGCCGTGTCTGCGTCCGTGCGCCATCTCCGGGAAATTCCATAGTAATAACAATGCTGGACGTGATGACGAAAACGTTCATATGGGTAGCACCACAGGCATAACCCATCCGGTTCAAGGTGTCCTCCACCCGGAAAATTTCTGCGCCGCTGTTTAACAGTGCGTCGCCCATATCAAGAAAAACATGCAAATAATCTTTAGATGTCTGCATAAGGAATGCTCCTTTAAGTTATAGAAAAGCCCTGATGGGCAGGATTCTTTCGCGTATCATTTTGCTACGGGAATAAGATAAGTATAAAGCTTAATGGCAGGCAATACAACCGTTAAATAATTGATTTCCGGAATCTTGTATTCCATAAAATGCCCGATTGTGCTAACATAGAGCATAGTAGATTACGAAATATTTTCAGGAGGAAATTTAAATGGGTTGTACTACAATTTTAGTTGGAAAAAAGGCATCTTATGATGGTTCTACCATGATCGCAAGAAATGACGATTCCGGTTCCGGTCATTATATGCCAAAAAAATTTGTGGTGGTTCATCCGGAGGAACAGCCGCGGAAATATAAATCTGTGATTTCTCATGTGGAAATTGATCTTCCAGATGATCCAATGGGCTATACATCTGTGCCAAATGCAGTAGACGGCGAAGGAATCTGGGCAGCTAGCGGTGTAAATGAGGCAAATGTGGGAATGACTGCTACAGAAACGATTACCTCCAATCCCCGGGTACTTGGCGCGGATCCTCTGGTAATCTATCAGCCTGCAAAGGACGGTAAGGAGGAAGCAGCCGGTGGAATCGGAGAGGAAGATATTGTATCCATTGTTCTTCCATACATCCATAGCGCCCGCGAAGGGGTAATCCGCCTTGGAAGCATTCTGGAGAAATACGGAACCTATGAGATGAATGGAATTGCTTTCCAGGATCAAAACGAAATCTGGTGGCTGGAAACCATCGGCGGCCATCACTGGATGGCAAGAAAGGTTCCGGATGAGGCATATGTAGTAATGCCAAATCAGCTTGGAATTGATAAATTTGACTTGGAAAAGGCATTGCGGGATCAGGAAAAATATCGGTGCCCATGTGAGGAATATGCGGATCTGGAATACATGTGTTCCGCTGACCTGAAAGAATTTATCAGCAAAAATCACCTGGATCTTTCCATGGATGGTGTACTGAATCCAAGAGATGCGTTCGGAAGCCATGACGATTCCGACCATGTTTATAATACTCCTCGTGCATGGTATATGCTGAGAAACCTGAATCCGAAGACAAAAATCTGGGATGGCGTAAATGCAGAATTTACTCCATATTCTGATGATCTGCCATGGTGCATGATTCCGGAAAAAAAGATTACTGTAGAGGATGTGAAATATGTATTGTCCTCCCATTATCAGGGAACCTCTTATGATCCATATGCTTCCTATGGAGAAAAAGAACAGCGCGGAGCATTCCGTTCTATCGGTGTGAACCGTACAGATTTCCTGTCTCTGATCCAGATGAGACCAGGCATGGAAAAGGACTGCAATATTCTGGAATGGGTTGCATTTGCATCCAATGCATTTAATGTGCTGGTGCCGTTTTATGCCACAATTGATACCACTCCGGACTATTTTTCCAGCACCACCAGGGAAGTAACCACTGACAGTTTCTACTGGGTAAGCCGCATGATCGGTGCCATGGCAGATGCTTCTTATAAGAGCTCCATTTTCCATATTGAACGTTATCAGGAGCGTGTAATGTCAAAAGGCCACCAGCTAATTGGCAAATATGACGCTCTTCTGGAAAAAGAGTCTGACGCAGCGAAGCGAATGTCCCTTCGCCATCAGGCCAACCAGGAAATTGCGGATATGGTGAAAAAAGAGGCTTCTGACACACTGAATAAAGTGCTTTATGAGCTGAGTAATCAGATGAAGAATGCTTATTCCAGGTCTGATGCGTAATGTCAGAGCCTTTTTCAAACACGCTCTAGAAACCTGTGGACAAATTTCTTTCAATTTAATATAATAAAGTGCAGAAAGCAGTTACATAGGGAACCGGAATGAAAATTAAGGAGGCTGGAATGACAATAAAAGAATGTTATGAGAAAGTTGGCTCAGATTACGATGGAGTTCTGAAAAGACTGGGAAGCGAAGCGCTTGTGAAAAGATTTGCGGTGAAATTTCTTAATGATCCAAGTTTTCAGGAGCTGACAGATGGTCTTGCCGCACAGGATGGAGAGAAAGCATTCCGTGCAGCCCATACCCTGAAGGGTGTGTGCCTGAACCTTGGATTTACAGAATTGTATAAGGTCAGTGCAGAGCTTACGGAGGTATTAAGAGGAAGAGAAACCGCAGGAAGTGATGAGCTTTACGCGCAGGTGAAAGAGCAGTACACGACCTTGACAGATGCTATCAGGGAACTGGCCGGTAATTAATGCCTGCTCCTATTCAGCAGATATCATCTCAAGAGATATTTTGTGAACTTCGTTTACAGAAAACCCAAGAAGTACGGCGCGAAAACATGGGAAACATGATTTCTGTGCATCGCGAAGAGTGTAACTATGAAGGAACGGAAGCGGACCTTATGGGCTGCCAGAAGCCATTGCGATTTTGTTTATCGTATTTTTGCATAAGTGGAAAAAGAATACACTGCTTAGTATTGGCGGTGGAACGATTTTGTATATGCTGCTGGTGCAGAGGGTGTTTTAGACCGTGTTTGAAAAAGTATTCCCGCAAATTGTGACGCACATCTTGCAGAAAGTCTTTTTCAAACACGCTCTGAAATTGGCAATACACCAAATCTAACATATCTAATCAGATATAGCAATATTCTATAACGAACTCAAGGTAAAATGAATTATACAAAATCCTCTTATCTTGCTATGATATGTTCAGACAAAAAAGAGAGAAAACATTTCTCTGAACGCGATCATACGAATCTGGAGGAAAATCATGGCAAGAGGAATCAATACAAAGTGTTTACATTTGGAAGAAGAGGAAGGCTGTTGTAACAATTATGGCTCTATCAGTTTTCCGATTTATCAGACAGCAACATATGAGCATCCGGCAGTAGGCCAGAGTACAGGCTTTGACTACAGCAGACTGCAGAACCCGACCAGAGAGCATCTGGAAAAAATTGTAGCAACTTTGGAAAACGGAATCGATGCACTGGCTTTTTCCACTGGAATGGCAGCAATCACTCTGGTAATGGAGCTGTTTAAACCAGGAGACCATCTGATCATAGATGCAGACCTGTACGGCGGAAGCATCCGGCTTTTTGACAATGTTTCTTCGAAAAATGGGATCCATTTTTCCAGAATCGACTGTTGGAAAGAAAATGTGGAAAGTTATGTAAACGAAAACACAAAAGCAATTTATATTGAAACTCCAACCAACCCCATGATGAATGTCACTGATATTGCGGCACTTGCGGAAATTGCAAAAAGACATAATCTCCTTCTCATAGTAGACAATACATTTTTATCTCCATATTTCCAGAATCCACTGGAACTGGGAGCGGACATTGTAGTGCACAGCGGAACCAAATTCCTGGGCGGACATAATGATACCCTGGCAGGATTTCTGGTAACCAACAGAGAGGATATCAGTGAAAAGCTTCGTTTTCTTATTAAAACCACAGGCTCCGGCCTGGCTCCTTTTGACAGCTGGCTGATTCTTCGCGGTATCAAAACTCTTGGAATCCGCATGGAGCAGGCACAGAAAAATGCTTTCAAAATCGCAGAATGGCTGAAAACAAAGAGCGCAGTGACCAGGGTAATCTATCCGGGATTACCAGATCACCCGGGATATGAGATTATGAAAAAGCAGGCCAGAGGATTTGGCTCCATGCTTACCTTCCAGCTGGAAAGCAAGGAGTTTGCCCTTTCTGTTCTGGAAAAAGTGCGGATGATCAAGTTTGCAGAAAGTCTTGGTGGTGTGGAGACGTTGATCACATATCCAACTACCCAGACGCATGCGGATGTGCCGAAGGAGATACGGGAACGCAACGGAATTACAGAGGCAACCCTTCGCCTCTCTGTTGGAATCGAGGATGCCCAGGATCTTCTTGATGAATTTGAAAAAGTATTTGCAGAAACAGAGGAAGAATTATATGGCGGAAAGAAATCTTGATTTTGATAAAGTGATTAACAGAAAAAATACCAGATGTCTGAAATATGATTTTGCAGTAAAAAGGGGCAAGCCGGCAGATGTGCTGCCTCTTTGGGTCGCAGACATGGATTTTGAGACCTCTTCTTATATTGAGGATGCGCTGGTAGAGCGTGCAAAAGAGGGAATTTTCGGATACAGTGAGGTGCAGACCCCTTATTTTGAAATCTTGGCAAACTGGATGAAGCTTCACCACAACTGGGAGATCCAGGAGGACTGGCTGATCAAAACACCAGGAGTTGTTTTTGCCCTGGCGATGGCGGTAAAAGCATATACGCAGCCGGGAGACAGTGTGCTGATCCAACTTCCCGTTTATTATCCTTTTTCAGAGGTTATTCAGGACAATGGCAGAAAAGTAGTGAGCAGCAACCTTTATCAGGGAGAAGACAACCGTTATCACATCGATTTTCAGGATTTTGAGAAGAAAATCGTGGAGGAAAATGTGAAACTGTTTTTCCTGTGTAATCCCCACAATCCGGTGGGAAGAGTGTGGAGCGCAGAAGAATTGGAAAAATTAGGAGATATCTGCGTAAAGAATGGTGTGACCGTTGTCAGTGATGAAATCCATCAGGATTTTGTTTTTAAGGGAAAGCATCAGGTGTTTGCCGGTCTGAAAAAGGAGTTTCAGGATATTTCCATTACCTGCACTTCTCCAAGTAAAACTTTCAATCTTGCAAGTATGATGATTTCCAATATTTTTATTCCCAATCCGGAGCTTCGCCGAAAATTCCGGAAGCAGCTGGATGCGGCAGGAATCAGCCAGCTTGGGGTTCTGGGACTGGTGGCAACAGAGGCCGCTTATTCCAAGGGAGAAGAGTGGTACCAGGCGATGCATGCTTATGTGGAGGCGAACATCAACTACACAAAAGAGTATGTGGAAAAATATCTGCCTGGGGTAAAGATGACAGATCTGGAAGGCACGTATCTGGTGTGGCTAGACTTCCGTGAGACAGGCCTGACTGTTGAGGAACTGGAGGATTTGATCCTTAACAAGGCCAGACTTTGGCTTGACAGTGGAAAGATTTTCGGAAAAGCAGGCGAAGGATTCCAAAGGATTAATGTGGCGTGTCCAAGGGCAACGCTGACGGAGGCGTTGGAGCGGATTAGAAAAGCGTTTTAAATGGAGATATTTTTACTTTCAGTTGTGTATAGCGCATAGGAATGGTAAAATAGAAAAAACATTTTGCGTATACACAGGAGAAAACCATGACCAACAAAATCGACCGTGAAGATATGCTGGCGCTGACCAGGAGGATGAATGTTGCCCGGAGTTCTTTTACAAGGATTGCGGGATGTTATGTGGATAAGGACGGGGACTTTGACGGCAGCTTTAACGTGAATTTTTTAAAGCTGTCTGCCGCAGAAAAGAAGAAAAACATTGAGCTTGCCAAGGTAGTTCCCTTTGCAGCAACAAATGTAAATCTGAAACGTTATGAATTTGCAGATGCAGACAGAAGGCCAGGAACCGTGTGGCAGCTTTTGATGGCAATCCGGGAATGTGGGCTGAAAAACGATGCTCTTATGGACAGCTTCTATGATCTTGTAATGGAGAATTATAAAAGCAGGAGACCTTATGCAGTTTATATTTTCCACGACAGATATGATATTCCGGCAAAGGCAGCAGATAAGGAGCGGCTGGGGGAATCAGAAGCTGTTTTTGAATATCTGATCTGTGTAATTTGTCCTCTTGCAGATGAATACGAGCCAGGTGAGCCGGAGTGCGGCTTTCTTTTTCCGGCATATACAGATGGAGGCGCAGACCTGAACCATGTTGCCGTGTTCCAGAAGGATGCAGACAGACCGCATCTGGAACTGGTGAGGTCGATTTTGCGGGTGAAATAATAAAAATTTAACAGTTGCTTTTGCAAAATATAAAAAAGGTACTCTGTTATATTGGTATCAACATAATTGATATTAATATAACAGAGTACCTTTTTACATAGTCTGGAGTTGTACTTTATGGGATATTTTCGTATTCCCGTATGATCTCCTTTGCAGCTGCATACTTCGTCCGCCAGTGCTTTAGCTGCATTGGATCCGGCGTGACGGAAGAAAGCCGTGTTTCATCTGAATTATGGGCGAGATCCGCAATCTTTACCTTACGAGCCAGCGGATTTTCGCAAAGTCTGCGCACATAATCCAGATAATCATCGGAAGGAGCGTGTGTAAGCAGCTGGACTGCCTCTGTGATCTCTCTTGGGAATTCCGCTTCCAGATCAGGAAGAGTCAGGGCAGTATCTTCCAGAACGTCATGAAGCAGGGCAATGCAGGTGGTAGTTTCATCTGTCATTTGTTCTGCAAGATGAACCGGGTGAAGAATATAAGGAACCCCACTTTGGTCATATTGTCCTTCGTGTGCTTTATATGCAATTTTTATGGCTTTTATGGTTAAGGGAGTATAGACCATAGTTTATTCTGCAGGCGCAGCCTCCGTGTCTGTATTTAATGGAGTAAAAGCTGCCAGAATTTCATCTGCTTCTGCTGTGGTATCTGTGGTGTATGATAAAATAATGGAGACAAACTTTCCTCCCTGTTTGCGGGTACAATATTTCTGAAGAACTTCATAGTCATTGACTGCCACACTTGTTTCCATAATACGGAAATCCTGTCCGGCAATCTGTATATCGGTTACGTCTGAATAAGTATAGCCCATCCCGGTAGCGTCCAACATCTGCTGTGCAGCCAGAAAATACTGGTCGACAGTCATATTCTCCAGAGAAGCATCCTCAACAACTAAGGAAACATTAGGAAAACCAGAGATAGAAGAAGCCATCATTTCATAAACGGTTCCTGACAGGGCGTCATCTCCAAGTTCCACGCCGGAAGATTCTTCCAGGGTGGTCTGTCCCTGCTTCATAACAGACTGAAGCTCTTCCTCTGTATTCATGACTACTGTTTCCGGTGGTGTGAATTTCAGATTCAGCCATTCACTCTGAAAATCAGTGTCTGTGATGGTGCCTTTTTCATAAGGGGAATCAGAAGTATCTGTAGCACTCTGTGTATGTGTCTCTTGTTCATTATCTGCTGCATCAGCTGTCTGTGAGGTCTCCTCCGCCAGTACTGGGACAACAGCACCGGTGCAAAGGGAAAAAGCCAGCACAGCCGGTATTAGTAAGCTCTTTTTTCTTCGCATGAATTCGGTATCCTCCTAAGATTTATAATGTCAGAAAAGTTTGATGCGTTTGTTGAATAAAGATGGGGATGAAATATCCCACAAATTGTGATGCACATTTTGCAGAAAGCCTTTTTTAAACATGCTCTGATGTCGTGAAACTATTATAGCAAATTCGAAATTACTTTCCTAGTGATAAAAGGTAGAAAAAAACGTGAAAAAATTGTGAAGGGTTACTGTTTCAAGCGAAAATTGCAGAGCGCCTGCGCTGTTACTGTTCATTTCGTTCACAGTAACGCGCTTCGCGGAACGTTACCAGTGAGCAGTAACGCTGCGCTACTGTCCTGTTTGGTGATTTGCTGTGGGGAGTTGCGTTTCCTGTCATATTTCGTTATAATAAAAACCAAAGACTCAAAAACAGATTTTTACCGATTGACAACTTATTATACAAGGAGTTTCTATATGAGCTTTTGGAATACCCTGAAACAGAAATTACGAAGCTTTATTCCGGTAAGCCGCACCTATATGGACAATAAGCTGCGTGAACTGGAAAAAGAGAATAAACGCCAGGAAAAAATCCTCCTGGAGCTTCAGAAAAACAGCCAGTCCATGCTGGAGCTGAAGGAATATGTGTCACAGGAACTGCATCGCCGGGACGACTGGGGAAAACGGGCTGCACAGGTGCAGCGTGAAGCGAAAGAACGCCAGATCTGGGTGATCAAATGTCCTGCTCCTGAGGAAAAAAAGATCCGTTGGGGCGATTATGCGTATGCCGTTGCCTTGAAACGCTACCTGGATCGAATGGGAATGTACACTATAATTGACCTGCACGAAGACTGGGACTGTGAAGTAAACGCAGATGTGGTTCTTGTACTTCGAGGCTGCGAATTTTACCGTCCGGATCGTCGGAACACCAAATGCCTCTACATTATGTGGAATATCAGCCACCCGGAGATGGTTACTCAAGAAGAATACCAGCTCTATGATATTGTATGCGTAGGTTCCCGCCATTATGTCAGGGAGCTTCAGGCGAAGCTTACGGTTCCTGTTTATCCATTGCTTCAGTGTACAGACACTGAGCTTTTTTACCCGGATCAGGCAGCTGAATGCAGCCGTGGAAAAGATTATTTATTTATTGGAAATTCCCGTGGTGTGGCCCGCCCATGTGTATTATGGGCAGCACAGGATAAGCTTCCGCTGAAAATCTGGGGTGCCGGCTGGAAAGCCATGTTAGGCCCAGATAAGACCATGGTACAGGACGTTTTTATCGAAAACAGCCAGATTCCAGCCCTTTACCGAAGTGCCCGCGTCACATTGAATGACCACTGGAAAGACATGTTGGATTACCAGTTTGTGAATAATCGCATTTTCGACGCCCTGGCCTGCGGTCTCCCAGTAATATCTGACTGCTGCGATGAGCTCAGGGAAATCTTTCCGGAAGCAGTGCTGTACTATAGCAATAAAGAAGAATTCCACCAGTGCGTGAAGGAAATTGAGAACAACTATGAAGAAGTGAAAGCAAAAGTCGACGAGCAGTGGCCGGTGATTAAGGAGAAATATTCTTTTGAGACGAGAGCGCGAGAACTGGTGGAGATTGTGGAGAAACACAGAACGGAGAATTCATGGCTTCAATAAAAACAATATCAAAAATTTTGATCATTATACCAGCTTACAATGAAGCTGGATGCATAGAAAAGGTAGTAGACAATCTGGAAAGGAATTATCCTCAATATGATTACGTGGTGATCAATGATGGCTCCACCGATGACACCCGTAAGATATGTGCCCGCCGCGGTTATAATTTCATGGATCTTCCTGTAAACACCGGACTTTCCGGCGCGATCAAAAGCGGTATGCGCTATGCGAACTATTATGGATATGATTACGTTCTCCAGCTGGACGGCGATGGTCAGCATGATCCAAAGTATATAGAGGATATGATTACGGAGATGGAGCGGACCGGTTGTGATATTGTGATTGGGTCCAGATTTAAGACCAAACGCAAGCCTGTTAATTCCAGAATGATTGGAAGCCAGCTGCTTACCTACGCCATCATGATAACCACAGGCGGGAAATATATTGGAGATGTAACTTCCGGAATGCGCCTTTTTAATAAGCGCATGATCAAACGCTTTGGCTACGATATCAATTACAGTCCGGAACCGGATACCCTGGCATACCTTTTGAATTGCGGGGTAAAGATTGAAGAAGTGCAGGTAGAAATGCACGAGCGAATTGCCGGAACCAGCTACCTGGATTTCAAAAATTCCATTTGGTATATGATGAAAATGTTCTTTTCTATTTTTATTTTTCAATGGGTGCGTAAACGAGAGAAAGGAGACAAAAAATGAGCGACACGCTGAAAGGTTTACTTATTATTGCCTCTGTTCTGACTGTTGGATGGATTCTTCGAAAAATCCGAAAAAATAAAGTCAAAATGGAGGACGCTATTTTCTGGATTTTTTTCGCGGCCATTTTACTTTTGCTGGCAATCTTTCCGGAAATTTCCTATGAATTGTGTCGTATATTCGGAATTATGTCACCAAGTAATCTGGTGTTTCTGGTGATCATTTTCCTGCTGGTAGAAAAAATATTTACCTTATCTATTATTGTATCTCAGCTGGAAGACAAGATTGGAGTGTTATCAGCAGAAGTTGCGCTTCGTTCCAAGGCTGAGAATAAGAAGATTGATAAAGTAGATGAGAAAGAGACGTTATTGGAACGGGAAGAAGTAGAAAAGCAGGAGATAGAGGCTGAAATTGGTATTGGAGAGGGAAGATGACCAATGGTTTCTTTAAAAATCATTCCAGCAATCTGTACTCCCCACTTTGGGGGATATTTTGCAGAAAGCCTTTTTCAAACATGTTCTGGAATGAATATATCTAAAAGTTTATAGAGAAAATGAAAAATATGGGATTAAAGAATTTTGATAATAGTAATAAAATAAATCTTCATACATTTGCAGTATGCGCGTACGGTGAGAGTCCGTATTTGGAAGAATGTGTACAGTCTCTTCTGGCGCAGAAAGTCAGAACCAGAATTCTGATCGCGACTTCAACTCCCAATTCATATATATATGGAATTGGTGAGAAGTATGGAATACCTGTTCATATAAACCACGGTGAAAAAGGTCTGGCTGGAGACTGGAATTTTGCCTATAGCTGTGCAACAACACCGCTTGTAACCCTCGCTCATCAGGATGACAGATATTATGTAAACTATACGGAGGATGTACTGGCAGCTGCGAAGAAATGTCGTCATCCTCTTATTATTTTTACAGACTATAATGAACTTCGAAATGGAAAAACGGTGACAACTAACCGGCTTCTTAAGGTGAAACGTCTGCTTCTGACTCCTCTGAAACTGACTTGCTTTTGGAAAAACCGTTTTGTTCGAAGGAGAATTCTCTCCATAGGATCGGCTATCTGTTGCCCTGCAGTCACCCTTGTAAAAGAAAATCTGGACAGTTTTTCCTTTAAAAATAACATGAAAAGCAACATTGACTGGCAGGCATGGGAAGAAATTTCCAGGCGAAAAGGCGAGTTTGCATACACTGCAAGGGCAGGAATGGAGCACCGGATCCATCAGGAATCCACAACCTCGGAACTGATTGAGGAAAACGGAAGAAGAGCGGAAGACTTATATATGTTCCGGAAATTTTGGCCGGGGTGGGTTGCGAAAATGATTGAGAAGGTTTACCAGAAGAGTGAAGAATCTAATGAGGTGTGAAGAGAATTAAGGAGAAAATCATGCCGGAAGTATCTGTCATTATTCCAGTATATAATAGTGAAAAATATGTAGAAAAATGTATCTGCTCGGTTATGGCGCAGACTTTACCCGAACTGGAAATCATTATAATCAATGATGGGAGTATAGATGAAAGCGGGAAAATTCTGCGTAAATTGGCGCAGAAAGACAGCCGGATTATTCTGTTAGAACAGGAAAATAAAGGCGTGGCAGCAGCCAGAAACCTGGGTGTAGAGAAAGCGACCGGAAAATACCTTACATTTGTGGATGGAGACGATTACCTGCAGGAAGACTATATTGAAAAAATGTACAGTCTTGCGGAAAAAGAAACTCTTGATATGGTAATATGTGGCCTGACTTATGTGGACGAAGGTGGAAAAGAGCTGAATAAGATTATTCCGGGTGTGTATAAACGTTTGGAAAATGAGGAGTGGACATTCCGAATTTCAGCAGTATGTTCCCATTTATACAAACGGGAACTGTGGGAAAAGTATGACGTGAAATTTCAAAGCGGTGAGCGAGGGGAGGATATGCCGGTTTCTTTGTTTTTTTCTGCTGTATGTCCAAGAATCGCTACCTTGCCGGAATGCGGGTATTATTATGTGCAGCACGCATCGTCAGCGATTCACAATTTCAAAGGTTTGGAAAAATACTCTCTTCCGTATAAAGGCCTGGAAAATACTTTAACCAGAGTAAATAAAATTGGAATTCAGAACAGTCCGGAATTCTATGAGCTGTTTGTTATGAGGATTTTTGCAACCTGTCTGTTTCAGCTCGCCCCGGGAGCAAGATGGGAGAAAATCAGGGAATTGTGCGATTATATCAGCTGTACGGTAAATATGTATTTTCCAGCTTATTGGAAAAACAGTAAAGCAAAGCTAAATGCAAAGGTGGACATTCCATTTACGCAGAAAGCAGCAGTAAAAGTATTGATTCTTTTATTAAAAACGAAACTTCTTAGGCCCTTTGGCTGGCTGATCAGTAAAAAAAAATAACAAAAAAGATTGTGTGGCGTGCTATTTCCAATGCTTCATATTTTAAATGTTGAAGTAAAATTTCAGTAGAAATATTAAGAGGAAAACAAATGGAATACGTAAGCTTTGTGATATTACATTATAAAGATTATTCAGTAACGGATACCTGTGTCAGGTCTATATTGGCAATGGAACAGCAGGAACGTATCCGGATTGTGATCGTAGACAACGACATTCAGAAAAAAGAAAAAGACAGACAGGAACTGCTCCAAAAATATCAGGGGAATTCCAGAATCAAGGTTTTGCAGATAAAAGAAAATGGCGGCTTTTCTTATGCAAATAATCAAGGGTATCAGTACGCCAGAGAACATTTTGGGAAAAGCTATATCATTGTTTTGAATAATGACATTGAATTTACACAAAAAGACTTTATCAGCAGACTGGAAAAAAGTTATGTAAATAATCAATGCTATGTTCTGGGTCCCGATGTGATCAGGCAGAGTACCGGTGAACATCAGAACCCAATGGATACCAGACTTAGAACCAAAGAAGAAGCAGAATATACTATAAAAATGAACCGCCTGGCGTTACGTTTTTATCCAGTCATGTATCCTGTTGTTTACCATATGCTTCAAAAAGCGGAAAAAAACAAGATAGAAAATCAGAAACAACATATGACACTTTATAGTCAGCTTCAGAAAAATATTGTCCCTTTTGGCGCCTGTCTTATTTTTACTCCATCATTTGTCGAAAAAGAAGAAAAAGCCTTTGAGCCGGAAACCCGGTTTTTCTACGAAGAATATATACTGGCGCTGCGCTGTCAGCGAAAAGGCTATAATATTGTGTATGATCCTTCCATGTCGGTGAAACATGAAAGCGGTGCAGCAACCAAGAAAAGCTATGGGACAGAAAAGAAGCGGATTCGGTTTATGATGGAGAAGACTGTGGGGGCGTGTGAGGTTTATTTGGAGATGCTGGGAGAAGAGTAAGTCTGAGAGATACTTTTTCATGTGGTTTTCTTGCGTTTTATATACATATATGATAAGATAACTTCGATTTAAAAGGACAAATATTTGAAATGATCAGGTGGAATACATGAAAAAATGGTGTGAGAAATTGAAAGGAAATTTATTTTTTGTTAGTCAGTTTGCATTGGATGATTTTAAAACAAAATATGCCGGTTCTGTGTTGGGATTTTTCTGGGCATTTGTTCAGCCGGTTATTACGGTATTAATATACTGGTTCATCTTTCAGATTGGATTCAAAAATGGAGATGTAGACGGCTATCCATTCATATTATGGCTGGTATCCGGCTTATTGCCATGGTTTTTTGTAAGTGATTCTATTACAAATGCAACTTCAAGCTTAGTAGAATACAGTTATCTTGTAAAAAAGGTTTTGTTTAATATTAATATATTGCCAGTTGCAAGAGTTGTATCTGTGTTTTTTGTACAATTATTTTTAATTGGTTTTACAGCGATATTATTTATCGTATATGGACAGATGCCAAGTGTGTATTGGTTACAGTTAGTTTATTATATTGTCTACATGCTTCTTGTATGCATTGGAATATCGTATTTCACTGCATCACTTTTTGTTTTTTTTAGGGATGTCGTTCAAATCGTATCCATTGTTCTACAGATTGTTTTCTGGATAACACCGATTGTATGGCAGATGAGTATTTTTGATGAAAAGGTACAGTGGGCACTGAACTTTAATCCTTTGTTTTATCCGGTACGAGGCTATCGTGACGCATTGATGAGTGGAAAATGCTTTTGGGAATATGGATTCGGATGGAATTTGTATTATTGGCTGATTGCGTTGGCTTTTTGTTTAATAGGAATGAGCTGCTTCAAAAAATTAAAACAGCATTTTGCTGACGTATTATAGAAGTGAGGATATTAGGAATGCAAAATTATGCAGTGAATATAGAAAATTTGAATAAAACATATCGCTTATATAATAAACCGTCTGATCGTGTAAAGGAAGCGTTAGGCTTTGGCAAGAAGCAGAGTAAAACTTTTGAGGCGCTTAAGGATGTAAGCTTCAATGTGAAAAAAGGCGAGACAGTGGGGATTATCGGAACGAATGGTGCCGGTAAATCTACTTTGCTGAAAATTGTAACCGGAGTTTTAAGTCCGACAGCAGGAAATATTCAGATAGAAGGTAAGGTTTCTGCTTTATTGGAACTTGGAGCTGGCTTTAATGAAGAATATTCTGGAATAGAAAATATATATTTGAATGGCCGTATGATGGGTTATTCACGTAAGGAAATGGATGAGCGCCTTAACGGAATCGTAGAATTTGCGGATATTGGAGACTTTATCAATCAGCCGGTGAAAACTTACTCAAGCGGTATGTTTGCACGTTTGGCTTTCGCAGTTGCGATTAATGTGGAACCAGATATTCTTATTGTAGATGAAGCACTGAGTGTTGGAGACATTTTCTTCCAGAACAAGTGTTTTAAAAAATTTGATGAGTTAAAACGAAATGGCGTTACGATTCTTTTTGTATCTCATGATATCGGAAGTGTACGCCAGATGTGTTCCAGAGTTTTATGGCTTGATCATGGTACGGTCAGAGCCTTTGGCGAAGCTGCGCATATTTGTGATATGTATATGGACGAAAAGCGAAAATCAGCAGAATATGTGGCCGGACATATTCAGGATGAAGTTGCAGGGAATGTCTTCATGGAAAAAATTGATGAAGAGAGAAAATATCCCAAGATCAGTTTTGTGGAGGATCGTTTTCACAATGACAGTGTGGCAATCCGTTCTCTGTTTTTTACAGATTCCGAAGATAAAGCGGTAAATCGACTGTACGTTGATAAAACTTATCGAACTCATGTAGTAATTGAGTGTATGAAAGATGCACCAAGCCTGATTGTTGGATTTGTGTTGGAGAATAATAAAGGACTTCCTCTGTTTGATATTAACAATTTTATTAATCAGGGCGAAGTGGTCAACGGAAAGAAAAATGACATTATTGAGATCGTGTACGAATATACATTGCCGCGTATCATGAATGGTGTTTATCTGGTAGGAGCAGCGGTAGGTCAGGGTACACAGTCTAAGCATGAAATGCTTACCTGGCTTCATGGTATTATGGAACTGGAAGTCGTAAATCAAGGTTACAATTCTTCTTATATTGAAATTCCAAGCAAGATCAGAGCCTTTTCCAATCGACAGGAAAATGTAATGTTTCTATAGAATTTGTGGGTAAAATATGGATATTGTAATTGTTACATATAATTCTGAAAAATGGATAAAAAGGTGCCTGGATTCTCTGCTGAAGGCAAAGGCACTTTCTTCAGATCTGAAGTTGTTTTTTGTGGATAATCATTCCAGTGATCAGACGGTAGAATTGCTGACTGCTTATGAAAAGAAAGACGACTTCAGCCGTTTTGAGATTATTCAGCAGGAACAGAATCAGGGTTTTGGAAATGCTAACAATCTAGGAGCATCCTTTGGAAAGGATGAAATTGTTTGCTTTTTGAACGTTGATACAGAGGTATTCGAAGATACTTTTAAGCGGCTGGAAGAGATAATTGCAGAGTCATCGAAAGAAATCGGAGCCTGGGAATTCAGACAGCTGCCATATGAGCATCCCAAAATTTATGATCCTGTTACTGGCATTACAAGTTGGATGTCCGGAGCAGCATTTGCAGTACGCAGAGAAATTTTTGAAAAACTTCAGGGGTTTGATAAAAATATTTTTATGTATGCGGAGGACGTGGATTTCAGTTGGCGTCTGAGAGCATCCGATTACAAAATTAAATATTGTCCGACTGTGAAAATAATGCATTATTCGTACGAAAGCATTGGAGCGGTGAAGCCGGCGCAGTATGTAAATTCTCTGATTAATAATCTGCTGCTGCGATATCGTTTTGGCAGCTTTTCCGATGTGATGAGAGGCTATTTTCAGTTTGCAATAGTGTTTTTTTTACATCGGGCCCCCTATCCGGGAGCAAAAAAACAATTGCTTCAGGCTTTTGCGGCACATTTTTCATGTATCTCTTCTTTTAATAATAAAAGTTATGCCAGGGCGCAGGTGGGACAGTTCCTGGAGTGGGATTATGAAATTACGCGTGACAATAAAATCCAAACACAGAAGGATTGTGAATTTTGTCCTTTGGTTTCCATTATTGTGCGAACCTGTCAGCGTGCAGAAGTTTTAAGAGAAGCGTTGATCAGCATCCGAAATCAGACGTATTCCAATATAGAGGTTATAGTGGTGGAAGATGGTGAGGCTTCTGCTGAAAAAATGATCGTAGAAGAATTTTCAGATTTGAATATCCGATATTATTCCACCGGAAAGAAAGCCGGACGTTCAGAAGCGGGAAATCTTGCATTATCGAAAGCAGCCGGGGAATATATTAATTTTCTGGACGATGATGATATCTTTTTTGCGGATCATGTAGAAACCCTGGTACAGGCTTTGGCGCAGAACAGAAAATATCTTGCAGCATATGCATTTGGATTTGAGACTCCGGTTGTTGTAGAAAGCACCTCTCCGTACAAATACCATATTAAAGCTTATAATAAGCGATATACGACTGCATTTGATGAAGTAGAGCTGTGTTATCATAATTTTATACCAATACAATGCATTATGTTCTCGAGACGTCTTTATGAAGAATTTGGGGGCTTTGACAGCTCACTGGATTATCTGGAGGACTGGGATTTATGGGTAAGGTATGCACAAAGGACAAAGTATATTTGTGTGGAAAAAACAACATCTTTGTATAGAGTTCCTTTTGAACAGAAGATTCAGAAAGAACGACAGCATCAATTAGACGAGGCATTAAAAACAGTACGAAAAAAACACGAATCCTATGAGATTCCTGTGAGTGCAGCAAGACTGGCTGTATATGGAAAAAAACGAATATGGGAGAAATAATAATGAAATTACAAATTCAATCTGTAATTTATGGAAATCAGGTAGACGCTTTGGTGAAAGCAATGAAAGCCCTTCAGCAGGCTGTAAAAGTCTATCACAGACGCGTGGGAGATCTGCAGGTGAGGCTTATTTATGGTGACTCTACACCAACTCCTGTTCTGGATGAAAAAACACAGAAAGATATCCGTGAAATGCTGAAGGCGGAAATTGAATTTGAATATAAAGTATTTGGATTTAATTCCGGAACTGCCAAAGGTCATAATCTGATGGCTGAGAATACAGATGCTGATATTATGATGATCATGAATCCAGATGTTATTTTGGAGCCAACCTGTCTGTGTAAGCTGATGGAACCTCTTAAACTGAAAGAGGTTGGAATGGTGGAGGCAAGACAGACTCCGCTGGAGCATGCAAAGGAATATAATACAAAAACAGGAGAAACGGAATGGGCATCTACTGCCTGTACTGTGTTTAAAACAGAGGTATACAATAAAATAAATGGTTTTGATGCAGAAACCTTCTTTTTATATTGTGATGACCTGGATTTTTCCTGGCGTGTGCGCTTGGCTGGTTATAAAATCATTTATATGCCATCCGCTATTGTATATCATGCTAAAAATCTGTCCTTATCAGGAACCTGGCAGCCTACATCCGCAGAAATATATTATTCTGCAGAAGCAGCCATGCTTCTTGCCTATAAATGGTCAAATCCGGAAAGGGCAGAAAAGCTTTGCCAGCAGTATCTGACTCATGGTGGTGAAAGCGAAAAAAAAGCAGCGCAGGAATATCGTAAAAGAGAAAAAGAGGGTACTTTACCCCAAATGATAGATCCAGAACATAAAATCGGAAGATTTTTAGGAGATGAATATTGTAAGATGCGATTTAAGTTTAATCACTAATTGCTTTGAGGAAATGAGTATGAATAATAAAAATAATAATAGTTGGAAAGATATTATTGGTGAATTTTCAGCGAACAGTAATGTTGGGCTGTATTTAAAAGGATTAGAGCATTTAAATACAGAAGAAAACCAGAAATTATACGAAGAGAAATATCTTCCTGTCATTCAAGGTGAAAAAAAGGAAAATTCTCCTTTTTTAAGCGTTATTATCCGTACGCAGGGAAAGAGAGAGCAGGGATTGCGCGAAGCCCTGCTGTGTCTGCAGGCGCAGGAATGCCAGGACTTTGAAATATTATTGATTGCGCATAAAGCTGATGAAGAACATGGTAAGTTGATCGAAGAAATTCTGGAAGATCAGGAAGAGGAATTCAGAAAGAAAATAAGATTCTTTCGTCTGAATGAAGGAACCAGAACAACTCCGCTGAATTATGGTTTTTCCCATGCGTGGGGCAAGTATGCAGCTGTTTTTGATGATGATGATATTCTTTTCTCAAACTGGGTAGAGGAATTTAAAAAGTGTGCAGAAGAAAACGAGGGCCGTATTCTTCATTCTTTTGCATTTGCACAGGACTGGGAAAATCTGGAAAAACTGGGATATTGTGCAGTGGCTGCTCCGTCTGCAAACTACTGTGTTCCCTTTAATTTGATCAATCAGTTATCTGTTAACAGATGCCCATTGATGACTCTGGCGTTTCCTGTAAATATTTTTCAGAAGGCAGGAATTATATTCAACGAAAGCCTTAATGTGACAGAAGATTGGGAATATTTTATGAGAACCGCTTTTTTATGCGGCGTTTCCGATATTGAAGCACCGACAGCAATCTACAGATTCTGGAAAAACATTGAAACATCTGCCACCTTGCATGATCAGGAAAATTGGGATGCAACGTATCATTCTGTACAAGAGACTTACAACAGTCAGAATATTATTCTGCCGGCAGGAAATATCAGAAGAATCATAGAGCTGTCAACAGCTGGTGCAGCTCAGAATCTTGTAAATGCCAATGGCGAAATGGTAAGTCAACTTTTCTTCAGTAAAGGTGAAAGGTTTAGCAATAATCAGGTGATTCAGGCCGTGAATAAGGCAGAAGCACCGCAATTTGACATCTGGTTTCTATTTGAAGAAAAAACAAATGATTTAACAGCAATGCGATTCGATTTATGTGAAGAAGGACTGTTTATGCTGAAAAATTTCAGTGTGGATATCTGGTTTACAAACGGAGAGAAAAAAGTACTTACGTTAGAGGATTGTGTACATAACGGCCTGGAGACGAAAGAGGGAGTATTTTTCATTAACTCAGATCCGGAAATCGTGTGGGAACTTAAAGATGAAAGACTGCTCGATGTTGTGAATGTGAAAGGGGAATTTGAACGGCGGGTGAAAACCAAAGGATGGGTGAATACGCTGCTGAATATTTTCCCATTGAAAAAATGTTTTAAAAAGAGAAAACTACATAACAAAGGGTATTTTTAGATCAGGAGGGTAAGATAATGAAAGTATTGGTAACTGGTGCTGCTGGCTATATGGGAAAATATGTAGTAAAAGAATTGTTGGGAAAAGGTCATGAGGTTTATGCAATTGACTTTAACCATAAGGAAATTGACTCAAGAGCTGAAATTCTGGATGTGGATATATTTTCCGGTGATGACAGAATTTATGAAAAGGTAAAATGTCCTGATTTATGTATTCATTTAGCATGGCAGGATGGATTTGTGCATAATTCACCAAAGCATATGGAAAACTTATCAAAGCATTTTACATTTCTGAAGAATTTAATTGATGGCGGCTGCAAAAGAATCGCAGTTATGGGAACCATGCATGAGATTGGATTCTGGGAAGGTGCAGTGGATGAAAATACTCCGTGTAATCCATTATCACAGTATGGTATTGCAAAAAATGCATTGAGACAGTCTCTTTTACTGCTAACCCAGAATTCAGATGTGAAGATTTACTGGTTAAGAGCATATTACATTCTGGGAGATGACAGACGAAACAGTTCTATTTTCACAAAGCTGCTTCAGGCAGTAGAAGATGGAAAAGAAGAATTTCCATTTACTTCAGGTGAAAACAAATATGATTTCATTGACATAAAAGATCTTGCAATGGAAATCGTAGCTGCAAGCACACAGGATGAAATTACTGGAATTATAAATGTCTGCACAGGAAATCCAGTTGCTCTGAAAGATAAGGTGGAAGCATTCATTAAAGAAAAGGGACTTCCGATTAAATTGAAATATGGAGCATTTCCTGACAGACCTTATGATTCCAAGATTATTTATGGCGATAGCACGAAAATAAATAAAATTTTAATGACAACAGGGAAATAACATTATAAAAGGATGTGATCGTGTGGAATTCGGAAATGGAAAAAAGAATCAGTTAGTATGGCGCTCGTCTGAAAACAGATATCATAATGAGGAATTCAAAGTGAATGAAGATAATGACAATGTAAATGTTGCGATACTTGCACGCCAGGTAAATGCAGAAAGTACAGTGCTTGATATTGGCTGCGGTGAGGGCAAATTTGGTGCTATGCTGCTGAATAAAAAATGCCAGCTATATGGAATCGACATTGATTCAGAAGCATGTCGAAATGCATTGGAAAAATATAAATATAATAAGATATTTTGCACAAATATTGAAGCGCCTGATTATACGGATGAAGGATTTGCAGAATTAGAAAGCCTATCTTTTGAATTTGATTATATTGCCTTGATCGACATTCTTGAACATGTAATAAATCCTACAAAGGTTATTGAAAACTCAGTCAGATACTTGAAAGATAAAGGGAAAATCTTGATCAGTGTTCCAAATGTGAATAATGCAGATATATTTTTAAATTTGCTTAATGATCATTTTAATTATCGCGAAGCTGGTGTGCTAGATAATACACATACGAAATATTTTACTAGACATTCTTTTATTGAATGGATTGAAGATATTAACAGTACAGCAGATTTTGCTCTGGATTGCGAATATATAGGAAGTACTTTTGGTGAAACCGAGTTTATGCAGGAAGTGGAGAAAAAGTATCCAAACGTGTATGAACTGATTCAGTTAAATCCATGGTTTAATGCGATTCAGCATTTGTTTGTACTGACCTATTATAAAAACAAAAAAGAGGCAAACACCAATCATCTAGAAGGACTTTTACAGGAAAAGGGTAATAATCTTGTAGGAAAGCTGAATCAGGTGCTTGATTTTTCAGGGGCAGATTTGCAGGAAAAGGATTTTTCAATGCTTCCAAATGAGAGAAGAACTTTAAAAGAGCAAGTCTTTGTATCAGAAGAAGGATGGAAAAAGTGTGCAGATGAGTTAAAGAAAGCGAAAGCCTTTGAGGAAAAAAATCAGAGAGACATTGATGAATTAAAGCAAGCATTAGAGCAATCGCAGCAAATGGTGAGTGAAAAAAATGCGGAGCTTAAAAATGTAGAGGATAAATTGGCGCAAAGTACAGCCGCACTGGAAGAAACTCGTGTTGAGTGGAAAAAGTGTGCAGGGGCATTGGAAGAAACCCGTACCGAATGGAAAGAATGTGCGGAAGCATTGGAAAATGCGAAAAAAGGCTGGGGAGAATGCGCGGAAGCATTAGAAAATGCGAAAAAAGGCTGGAAAGAATGTGCGGAAGCGTTAGAAAGTGCGAAAAAAGGCTGGAAAGAATGTGCGGATGCATTAGAACAGGAAAGAAAATCAAAGTGATGTATCCACATAAGTGAAATATAAGAGGAAATGGAGAAAGAAATTATTTAATGGCGAGGGAGAAAAGAGACAATAATTTTAATATCATTAGGTTTGTTGCTGCAATAATGGTTATGGCTGGACATATGGCATATATTGGTGGCTATACCCTTCCTACATTATGGGGAGAAGGAATTCAGGCGCTCGGAGTAAAAATCTTCTTTTTGATTGGTGGATTTCTTATTGCGAAAAGCTGGGAATCAGATTCTAATCCGGTACGGTATATGACGAAAAGAGTTTTTAGAATTTTTCCTGCGCTTATTGCATTTACATTAGTTGCTGCTTATGTGATTGGACCAATCCTGTCAACACTTACAATCAACGAATATTTTCAGTCACCACTGGTTAGAAATTATCTGCGAAATATATTGTTATTTCCAGCATATTCACTGCCAGGAGTGTTTGCAACAAATCCATATCCCAATGCAGTAAATGGTTCATTATGGACTCTGCCTATAGAATTCGCAATGTATATTTTGGTTCCGATTATTTTGATTCTTGCAGGAAAAAAAAAGGAGAAGAGATATTCTTTTGCTTTTGTTTCTGTGATTACCGTTGTATTATGTTGTCTACAAATGGTAAAACTTTTGTATCATCCTGAATGGCGTTGTGTCATATATGGGACAGATATATGGGCTGCGATGGAACTGATTCCGTGGTATCTGATTGGAGTGTTATTCACTTTTCCATGTATGCAGAAATTGTTAAATATTCAAGTAAGTATTTTGGCAGCCTTCCTGTTGTCCTGTCTGAACCCAGGATCACTTACCTTTTGTATATTAAAATATGTGACATTTTCATATACAATATTCTCCTTTGCATTGATGGAAAAACCGACCTTTGCAAAATATTTTTCGCAGGCTGATATATCATATGGATTATATTTATATGGTTTTTTTGTGCAGCAGATCGTAGTATATCTGTTTAATAAAAGCAGCATTGTAATAGGAGAAATTTGGTTATTGGTATTTTGTATTGGCATTACATGCATAATAGCGCTGCTTTCTTTTTTATGCGTAGAAAAGCCGATGCAGCAGCTAAGCAAGAAAATATTGGCCAGATTATAGAAAATGCATAATTATATTAGACTTTTGTTCGTCGATTATCTATGTAAAAACTATATAGTAATCGACGCTGGTTATTATGGATAGCTCTGTAAATCTTGGAAGTAGTACACGTTTTCCCATATTTACATGAATTAGAATACAATGCTGATATGGAATAATTTGATTAATTATACGATAGGGGTTGGAATGATAATTGAAGAATGTAATTTGACATTTGATCCCGATATGCTGGTGAATATCAACTCGTATAGAGAATATCATCCCAAAGAACATTTTTCCACTCTTGCCCGCCGATTACCAATGTAGTAAAATAAACCTACATGGTAATCGGCGGTTTGTTATTATGGAGGGGTTATTTCATGGGCAGATTTGTAAATCTTGGCAATAACGCGTTTCAGACTGCACTTACTATTTATAGTCACAAATTTATTATATGGGAGAAAGAAGTATGAAACAACGTATTCAATGAATTGATGTTGCAAAATGTTTTGGAATGTTTTTTATTTATTTAGGACACTATGGAGTTGTGACAGGAAATGCATATAATTGGGTTTTTAGTTTTCACGTATGTTTATTTTTTTATTTGTCTGGATGCCTTGAAAATTTTAATCATAAAACAATATTAGAAAATATTCAAAAAAAGGTTATTAATATTTTAATTCCTTTTTTCTTTTTCGCTATATTAGGCATTCTATATAATGCTGTATTGATAAATACAAATGTTTATATACACGAGAATTTAATGCTTTTATTAAAAGGGGATATTCGAAATCATATAAATTTTGGGGGCGGATTATGGTTTCTTTCTTGTCTGTTTGTTATTGAAATATTATTTTCTTTTATAAAGAAAATGAATAAAAAAATTATTATATTTATTACATGCTTAATTTTATTTATGTTCTCACAGTTTTTGATTTCTCCACCTCCCACCGTACAACCAAGTTGGTATTGGAATATTGATAGTGCATTATACTATACTATTTTTTATTGTATAGGATTTATTACATATGAGCCGGTCCTTAAACTTTTTAGAAGTAAGAAATCACTTGTAAAATGGATTTCAAATATTGCTCTGCTATTATGTTTTATATATTCGTTTTCCCTATTTTGGCAAAATAATTTATTGTCTAAAATAATTGGATTAAATGATATAATTGGAAAGATGTTTGAAATTATCACTCCGCTTCCTTCTATATTTTTAGTTCTTAGAGTTTCGTATTTTCTATCGGGTGTAGAAATATTGGAACGATTAGGAAGAGCATCTTTGTATTTGTGTGGAAATGAATTTATAATAAAGGAATTGGTTCCGCAGATTCTTGGTATATTCAACATTTCAATAACTATAAGTACTACAATTCAAGCATACATATATTGCTTTTTGCTATTATGTCTTGTAGAAAAATTGTTAATGCCATCTGAAAAATTAATTATAGAAAAATTGCAAAATGAAACTTCTTCTTTAGTTAAAATGTTGTTACAGTGTAAATGATTGTAAGTGTCTTAAAACATGGTGTAGTGACTCCAGACGTTTCTCCTGATATAATGTAATATAGTGGTTTTGAGTCACTTACGAAAAATCACACGTCGGAAAAAGAAGGGAATGAAGGACTTTATCCGTGGAATCATAGAGGAAAATCAGGGCGGTTTTGAGAACAGCCGGGGGAAATATGTTGACAGGTATGATGTATACGGTATGATAGTGAAGCGTTTTTTATGCGAGGGAGACACGAAAAAAAGGAACTTTCATATTTATTACAGTGACGGAAAAGCTTACAGTAAAAAGTAGGAGATCAAGCCCTGGATGAAAAGATTGAACGCAGATAAGCATTCCCCCGCTTCAAGTGTGCGGAGCACTAAGCAGCAGGTGAGGGGGATGCTTCTGTCAGTGGGAATTGAAAGCTCCCACTGACAGATCGCGAAGCGACTGCGTTCATGAGCAAGTAGAGAAGCGGATTGCGAATGTACGCTTTACAAAGTGGAAGCGGATGTGATCGCAGCGAAGAAAAGATATGACCATGCAACCGCAGTTTTGAAAGAGCTATTGGACAAGCGGGATACGATAAGGAAAGATGAAATCCTGTCAGCAATTGTAAAGAGTGGACGGTCTTATGAGGAGATAATGAACTTCCTGAATGTGGAAGAAACTGAGAGAGAAACAAAGGAATAGACAAGGAATGCACCACAACTGCGGCTGTGGTGCGAGTTTTAGGCGGAAAATTTCTGGAGGTTCACATTGAGGGGAAAAAAGTATTGATCGGATAGTTTGGGGAACAATCCCCTTGCCCGTCGATTGTCTATGTAGTAAAATAAAGTTACAAGACAATCGACGGATTTTTTTCGTAAAGAAAACTTACTTAAGAATCGTCGGAAAGGAAAGCATTTAAAATGGATAAAATAGCAGTACTCATCCCCTGTTACAACGAGAGCAAAACCATAGAAAAGGTTGTAACAGATTTCAAGAAAGTATTGCCGGAAGCGGTAATATATGTATACGATAATAATTCCACTGACCATACAGATGAAATTGCCCGCAGAGCAGGTGCTGTAGTCAGATACGAATATCAGCAGGGCAAAGGAAACGTTATTCGCAGAATGTTTCGTGAAATTGATGCACAGTGTTATATCATGGCAGACGGAGATGATACTTATCCCGCAGAATTTGCCCCTTCAATGGTTGAGAAGGTATTGAATAAAAAGGTTGATATGGTAGTGGGAGATCGTCTGTCATCTACTTATTTTACAGAGAATAAGCGGCCATTCCATAATTTTGGAAACAGTCTGGTGCGTAAATGCATTAACATTATGTTTAAAACCCAGATAAACGACATCATGACAGGCTACAGAGCATTCAGCTACCAGTTTGTAAAGTCCTTCCCTGTATTATCCAAGGGGTTTGAGATTGAGACTGAAATGAGCATTCACGCAGTTGATAAGAACATGTATATCGAAAATGAAGTGATCGAGTACAGAGACCGTCCCGAAGGCAGTGAATCCAAACTGAATACATATTCAGATGGCTTCCGGGTACTGAAAACCATAGCCAAATTATACCGTAATTATAAGCCAATGGCATTCTTCGGACTGGTGGCAGCAGTGCTTTTGATCCTTGGAATTGGATTCTTTATACCGGTATTTGTAACCTTCCTTGAAACCGGACGTGTGGGAAAAATTCCTACTCTGATCGTATGTGGTTTTGCTGTTTTGGGAGCAATTCAGTCATTGTTTTCCGGACTGGTCCTGCAGACAATGGTTCAGAAGAACCGGCAGGACTTTGAAATGGAACTGCAGAGAATACAGGAGCAGTATAACAAATTATTATGAAAGTTCTGGACAGCAGTGCGAAGCACGAACGTTCATATATGGTAGTAACGCTAGAGCCTGTTTGAAAAATCATTCCCGCAATCTGCATGCCCCACTTTGCGGTATATTTTGCCCGAATTCGATTGTCGTAGCCCGCTACGGCGCCCTCATCCGGACAAAATCTCCCACAAATTGTGACGCACATCTTGCAGAAAGCCCTTTTCAAACACGCTCTAGAGAAGATATGTCTGCCTGGAGAAATAATAAAAAGTGGAAGCACAAAAAAGGCTTCCACTTTTTGTTATATGATCATTGTTATAGCCTGTACAACAACAAGACTTTCAATCACCATCATAGTTTCCCATATTTTACAGCTGCGGTTATGATCCACAGACACCATAGCTGTAGAGAACAGGGAAAACAGCGCTGGAGCAAGAGGAAGAAAATAACGTCCCTGAATGCCCTGTATATGATCACAATCCATTGTGGTATAACCGACCATCATGGAAAACATGATCAGCAGCAAAGATCCCAGACAGCTAAAGGCGATAAATGTCCGGTTTTTCCTGGTGAAAACCGGGGCGTCTCCTTTTACGTTTACAAGCAGTAAAAGAATGATCAGGAATACTATTAAAAGGGACCAGTTGATATTAATATCCAGCCAGGATAATTTTCCACCTAATAAGCCTCGTAGAATGGTGTCACTGCACTGGATGACCGTATTCCATAAAATATAAATGGTCTGGAGCGGGTGCTGGAATACATATGAAATCGGATAAATAGTATTTTCCGGATCCGCAGAAATATCTGTGGCAAACATTGCAGAAAACATAGGCATAAATTTAATTAAAGTAACTGCAATTAAAAGGACAGCTCCCACGCAGATACATAAAGGAACGATCCAGCGCATCTTTTTATGCATGTGAGGGTGCGGCACATGGGAAAAACACATGAGCAGCAATAACAAAAGTGGAAGGTAAACCCCGCCTTTCACAATTGCAATGAACAGTGCCAGAAATCCAAGAGCGATCAGGTAACTTTTTTTTCGCTTAGGGTTATGTAAACTGTAAAAACACAGTGCCGTAAACAAAAAGATGAACCCGTTTATCACAGAATCATAGGAAGCAGAAGCTGCCTGCTGCAGTGTGATAGGCAAAAGCCCAAGTGCTCCCAGAAGATTTTTTCCAAATGGTGCAATGCAAATGGCAAAATAGACCAGAAGGATAAATACCACAAGACTGCAGATCCTTGCCAGCTGGAAGGTAAGCATGGGGGAAAGATGCAGCAGCCGTCCAATACTAAGTCCTATTGCAGCCGGAACATAAACGACTGCAGGAACCAGACCTGATGTGCTTACATAGGAAATCTCAATCAGATCCGCATCCGAAGCAAACTCAAAGCTGTGAAACAGAAGCTGGTAGTAGGAGTTCGTCTCCAGTCCATTGCTTAACATATCGCTTAACTGAGCATCACAACGCCGTTTATATATGGTATTGCCTGGGGTTTCCGTATTTTTTACAAACAGCATTTTGTTAGAAAGGCTGTAAGCTGCATCAAAATGCGTTGGTTCATCCGGAACTCCGTGAACGGTAACCAGGCATTGGAAAATCAGTCCCAGAAATAAAGCAACAGGAATATAAAATTTCTGCACAGTCATCTGGCGGATAATGATCAGATAAAATGTCATTATTATAAATAAAAGCAAGATAACACACAGCGCAATATAAAAATAAAGCATGAAATTATTGTCGCCGTAAGTGAAGGAATAAATAATATTTGTATGACTGTTTGTATCGTTGTTAAACTCCTGAACCAGGGTCTGTTTTTCATTTGATGTAAAAGAAAGAACCGTTTTGTCCCCATTTATTAATTTCAGTTTTAATTGTAAATGTGCGTTTTCAGAGGCACTTACTGGCTGGGACAGATTGCAGGTCAGTTCTTTCTTTTTTGTTGTGCGGAAAACGGAAAGTGTGTGTTCTGCCTGATAATAAATTTCTCCGGAATCTGCATTCGTCAAGGTGATGAAAAGGCGGGCATCGGAATTTTTATTTTTTGCAGTGCCCTCAAGTGTAAACATCTTTAACTCAGGAACTGTACAGGTAAACGTTTCTGTAAGAACGGGGGAATCCGAGGATAAGGTTATGGTACCTGTAGGTTTATGAGTTGTCATCATAACATACTCAATGGGCTGATGAAGGTTAAAACGAAACTGGGCTTTATACATAAGAAGACATACACCACTGATAGAGAGAAGAATGATAAAAAGCGAGAGGATATGTCCTAGTATTTTCTTTTCTTTATTCATATATAGAATCTCCTGTGTAAAAAATATTTGTGAAATATGCTCTGCTATTCACACAAAAATAAAATTTCATGTTAAAATATTATAACGAATCGGAAATAAATATGCAATGATTTATAAGAAAAGAGAGGGATAAATGAAGAAACGGAAGCGCTTACTGGTTATACTTTCAACATTTGTCATGGCTGCTCAGCCCATGTGCGTTGCCGCAGAAATGCAGGATGCAGAAGGCTTTGGGGCAGTAGAAGAAATATGGGCTGACGAGGAGAACGAGGAGGAATTTTTAGCTGCTCCTGAAGGGGGAAATGAGGATTTAAATGGCTTTCAGGCTGAAATTTTCACAGAGGAAAATGACAGGATTGAGGCAGAAGAATCTGGTGAGATCATCTCCGGTGCTATTGCGGGAGATTCCGTTGACAGCGGCATCAGCCTTTTTTCTCTGGACTATTACACGGACAGCTATGGTGCCCAGCTGGATGGAAATGCAAAGGCCTTGTACGATCTTCTGGTGCAGAATTATGTGGTGGATTACAGCCAGTATCTGGAAAGCGTTGATTTTCCTTTTGAATTTCCTGATACCATTACATTTGAAGCAGTTGTTGAGGATGGCAGTTTTCAGAGAAAAGGAGAAAGCTATGTACAGGCTACCGATGATGTGAAAACAGCAATTCAGGCAGCTTCAGATGCTTTTTCCTATGATTATCCACAGGCTTTCTGGTTCAGGGGCAGCAACTATGGATACCGGGTCAGCTGTGTTAGGGATGGGTCCTCTTCTACCGGATATAGGGGAACATTTAAGAATTTCACCTTTAAACCGGCGAACAGGGAAATCAGTGAGAATGCCCATACTCGAATGGGGGATTTTATGGATGGTGTTCAGAGTGCTGTTGCAGAGCTGAATGAGCAGACTTTGGGCATGGATATGGAGCAGAAAATAAAGCGGATTCATGATTATATCTGTCAGAGAGTTACTTACAGGAACGATAATACTTTGTGGGTGCATTCTGCCGCCTCGTTGTTTCTGGATGCAGATCCTGCATTTGTCTGCGAGGGCTATGCGAAATCCATGAAAATTTTCTGCTATTATATGGGAATAAATTGTGCCTGTGTCAGCGGAACAGCCAGGGGAACTTCTTCAGGAACTCCTGGAGCGCACATGTGGAATTATGTACAGATGGATGATGGAAACTGGTATCTGGTGGATGCCACATGGGATGATGTGGGAACACCGCCATCTTCACGATATTTGCTGGTGGGACGCTCTACAAAGGGACAATATATTACCATTGGTGAGGAGCGTGTGGAGTATACCAGTTTTTCTACTACTTCAGCAGAAACGGCTGGTCCTGTGTTTATTTTGCCGGTTCTGGCAGAAGAGAGTTATGCAGATAATAAGGGGAAAAATGAGCCCGCAGTTACAGTTGTGCCTACAGTGACACCAACTGCGGCGGTAAGTGCGGGACCGACCCCGACCGTAAGCGTGAAACCAGCGCCAACCGTAAGTGTGGCTCCGACTCCGACTGCAAGTGCGGAACCGACCCCGACCGTAAGCGTGAAACCGGCGCCAACCGTAAGTGCGGGACCGACCCCGACCGTAAGCGTGAAACCGGCGCCAACCGTAAGTGTGGCTCCGACCCCGACTGCAAGTGCGGAACCGGCACCGACTGTAAGCGTGAAACCGGCGCCAACGGCAAGTGCGAAAACGACACCCACCGCGAGTGTAGCCCCGATACCAACTGTAAGCGTGGCTCCAATACCGACTGCGACACCTATACCAACTACCACCATACTTACCTTACGGGTAAAACAAACCTACAAGTCAGGTGGTAAAATAAAGTCAGTCCGCACCACCAATAAAAAGATTGTCAAAGTGGATAAGAAGGGCAAAATCACTGGGAAAAAAGCTGGAAAAGCAACGGTAACCATCACTTATACCAACGGAAGCCGTAGGATTTTCCTGGTAAAAGTGCAGAAAGGTATTGTAAAAACAACTGCTGTTTCCGTAAATAAACGGAATATAATCCTTGCCAAAAAAGGAAAAAGCTTTCAGCTGAAAGTCACTCTCACACCAGTCACCAGCCAGCAAAAAGTAACTTATAAAAGTTCCAATTCCAAAGTAGCAGCAGTAAATTCAAAAGGAAAAATAGTTGCGAAAAAGAAAGGAACAGCTACAATTACAGTGAAGTCAGGAAACAAAAAAATTACCTGCAAAGTCAAAGTAAAGAAATAACCCCAAAATACTGTCAGAACCGAAACAAAATAAAGTTTTGGTTTTGACAGTATTTTTTTATGTCAAGCGTTTTTGAAAATGTCCTAAAATAATTGAAGTATTAGCCCCGGCTTTTTGCTGGGGCTTGTTATATTGAT
>NZ_JADNDC010000043.1:0-33774 GCF_015551645.1 Ruminococcus sp. D54t1_190329_F1 | reverse complement strand
TTGTTGTCGTTACTGTTTCTTTCTTCCCTTTCCAGTAACCAGCGATTTTGCAATGTATATTCGCAAGCCGCGCATTTCAGGAGCGGTTTTAGTGGAGGCGAGATCCATGACTTACGGAGACTTAGGCGCGAAGGCTTTCCTGAGCGTCTTAGTCGTAGTTAGTCATTAGCTTGCCGGAACGTTGCGACGCGCGGCGGTGAATATACATTGTGAAATCGCGTTCGGGATAATGACCAACACATTAAATAGCAATCCGCGGTGGCAAAGAGGAAGTTTCCTTGGCCGCCGCTTTTTACGTTTGAGATTAGAGGAATAAAATAGAAGCACGAGTTTTACAATAGAATAGAACTTATTTTTGAGGAGACATACTATGCTTGAAAAGGCAATAAGAAAGGCGGTTCTGCCCATTTTACTGGCTAGTCTCATGGTGGGGGCTGGTTGTCGGATTACATATGCGGAGGAACAGCAGCAAACCACAGAGTCAAAAGTGGCTACCGATGACACTTTTGTACAGGCGCCTTCAGCCCTTCTGATGGAAGCCGGTACCGGTACTGTGATTTACGAAAAAGATCCGGACACAAGACGCAGTCCGGCAAGTATTACGAAGATCATGACACTGATCCTGATTTTCGATGCGTTGGAGAATGGTACACTGAAAATGGATGACCTTGTAACAACCAGCGCTTACGCTAAGTCTATGGGTGGCTCCCAGGTATTTTTGGAGGAAGGGGAAACCCAGGATGTGGAGACTATGATCAAGTGCATTGTGATCGCCTCTGGAAATGACGCCAGTGTAGCAATGGCAGAGCATATTGGAGGCAGCGAGCAGGAATTTGTACGGCAGATGAATGAGCGGGCAGCAGGGCTTGGAATGGAGAATACCCATTTTGTAGACTGCTGTGGATTGACAGAATCCACAGATCACTACACAACTGTTCGGGACATTGCCATTATGAGCCGGGAGCTGATCACCAAATATCCGAAGATTCTGGAATACTCCTCTATATGGATGGAAAATATTACTCATGTGACCAGACAAGGCTCCAAAGAGTTCTGCTTAACGAACACTAACAAGCTCCTTCGCAGCTACGACGGATGCATCGGTCTGAAAACCGGAAGTACCAGTCTGGCAAAGTATTGCGTATCTGCTGTGGCGTCCCGAAATAACATTACCTTGATTTCTGTAGTTATGGCAGCACCCGATTACAAAGTTCGTTTCAAGGACGCCGCTGCCATGCTGAACTACGGTTTTTCCAAATGTAGCTTTTACACGGATGAAAATCCCGAAAAGCTTCCCCAGATAGAGGTCCGAAAAGGAACCAAACCTACCACAGAAGTAAAATATGAAAAAAACTTCCAGTATCTGAGCACCGACGGCAAAACCATAGGCGAAGTGGAACGAAAACTGAATCTGGAAACTCAGGTCCAGGCACCTGTAAAAGAAGGCGATGTTGCCGGTACCCTGGAGTATTACCAGAATGGACAAAAGCTTGGAGAGGTGAACATTCTTTTTTCTGAAACTATAGAAAAAGCAACCTATAAAAACTGTCTGGAAAAGCTATTAAAGCTATTGTAAAGAACGTAGTATGGCAGGAGAACCTGATTTTCACCTTTGCCCCTAAAAAGTTACTGTTCACTGGTAACGTTCCGCGAAGCGCGTTACTGTGAACGGAGTGAACAGTAACCCTAAAAATAGTTATACAAATTACAGAAGCATTTTGACAAAACAGTCCTCATCGGTTTATAATAAACTCTGTATGAAAATTTTTGCTGATGTCTTACAAAAATATAGCAGCAAAAGCGGAGGAGAATCATATGAAACAAGAGAAAAAACAGCCTGGCAGATTAAAGATGCTTGCAGGCTATTATAAACCATATAAGGGACTGTTTTTTGCAGATCTTTTTTTTGCATTCCTTGGGGCAGCAGTGACACTTGTCATTCCACTGATGGTTCGTTATATTATGAATTCCATAAGTGAAATGTCAGCGGATGAAGCGAAGACCATGATTTTGAAAATCGGGGTGGGAATGCTGGTACTGATCCTGGTGCAGCTTGGAAGCCGTTATTTTATTACCTATTATGGACATATGATGGGCGCTTATATTGAGCATGATATGCGAAACGAGATATTCAGCCATTACCAGAAGCTCTCTTTTGCATTTTATGATAATCAGAAGGTCGGCCAGCTTCTTTCCAGGATCACAAGTGATCTTTTTGATATTACAGAGCTTCTCCACCATGGACCGGAGGATATTCTGATCTCAGTGATCAAGCTGTTCGGAGCACTGATCATTCTTATGAATGTGAAGCCGCAGATGGCGCTGCTGTGCTTCGCAGTTGTAATTATTATGCTGATCTATGCACTGATTTATAATAAAAAGATGAAAAGTGCATTTAAGGAAAACCGTGTGCGCATGGGCGAGATCAACAGCCAGATCGAGGACAGTCTTTCCGGAATCCGTGTGGTAAAATCTTTTGGAAATGAGAAGCGCGAGATTGAGAAATTCCGTAAAGGAAATGAGCGTTTTGTGGATTCCAAGCGTGTGACTTACCGCTATATGGCAGGTTATCATGCAGGCATGGATGCGTTTACCACGCTGATCACAGTTACTGCACTGGTTTCCGGAGCCATGTTCCTGGCAGCAGGAGATTTAAGCGCCACAGATCTTGTGACCTTCCTTTTGTATATTAACAATTTTACAGAGCCGGTTACCAAGCTGGTAAACTTTACCGAGCAGTTCCAGAACGGCTACAGTGGTTATGACCGCTTCCTGGAAATGATGTCCATTGCGCCGGATATTGAGGATGCGCCGGATGCAGTTTCTATGGATCATGTAAAAGGAGATATCCGCTTCGAGAATGTTTCTTTCCACTATGAAGACCACAATGAAAAAGTACTTTCCAACGTAAATCTGGAGGTAAAGCCCGGTGACTATGTTGCCCTTGTAGGCACTTCCGGAGCTGGAAAGACTACCCTTTGCAGCCTGATCCCCAGATTTTATGATGTTTCATCCGGTGCCATTTATCTGGATGGAAAAGATATCCGAAAGATCAAACTGAAGGATCTTCGTAATCAGATTGGCATTGTGCAGCAGGATGTATATCTGTTTGCAGGAAACATTATGGAAAATATCCGGTATGGCCGTCCGGACGCTACCGATGAGGAAGTTATCCGCGCAGCCAAGCTTGCCAATGCCCACGACTTTATCATGGAAATGCCGGATAACTATGGCACAGACATTGGACAGCGCGGCGTGAAGCTTTCCGGAGGACAGAAACAGCGTCTTTCCATTGCGAGAGCTTTTCTGAAGAATCCGCCGATCCTGATTTTTGATGAGGCAACATCCGCCCTGGATAACGAAAGTGAGAAGGTAGTGCAGCAATCTCTGGAACGTCTTGCCAAAGACCGAACCACCTTTGTGATCGCCCATCGTCTTTCCACGATCCGCAATGCCAGAAGGATCCTGGTGCTGACCGAAGATGGAATTGCAGAAGAAGGTACACATCAGGAGCTGATGGAGAAGGACGGCGTATATGCGAAACTTTGCAAAGCCGGATTGTGATCGTAAACAGCAATTATATGCGAAAGGATGAATTGCAGAATGAAAGAAATAAGAACCGAAGACGCAGTGGGCCAGATCCTCTGCCATGATATTACACAGATTATAAAGGATGAGAAGAAAGGCGTTCTGTTTTCCAAAGGACATATTGTGAAAGAAGAGGACATTCCGCTGCTCCTTTCTGTTGGAAAAGAACATCTTTTTGTGTGGGAAAAGAAAGAAGGCATTCTTCATGAAAATGAGGGCGCTGATATTTTGTATAAAATCTGTGCAGGAGATTCCATGCATGGAACTGATGTGAAAGAAGGCAAGATCGAACTGGTAGCAGACGAGGACGGAGTTCTGAAAATCCGCAGAGATGCTCTTCTGGCAGTGAATTCTCTGGGGGAGATGATGATCGCTTCCCGCCATGGGGACTTCCCGGTAAAAAAAGGAGATAAACTGGCTGGCACCAGGATTATCCCTCTTGTAATCGAAAAAGAAAAAATGGACAAAGCTGTGGAAGCTGCTGGTCCGGAACCGATTTTTTCCATTCTTCCCTATCACCTCAAAAAAGTTGGGATCGTTACAACTGGAAGCGAGGTAAAAAAAGGTCTGATTCAGGATACCTTTACCCCTGTATTAAAAGAAAAGCTTTCCGAGTACCCCACTGAGGTGATCGGTCAGACTACTCCGGGAGATGACAAGGCACAGATCACAGCCGACATTATGGAATTTATTAACCAGGGTGCAGATATGGTAGTCTGCAGCGGCGGCATGAGTGTAGATCCAGATGACCGTACACCTGGAGGAATCCGTGATACAGGAGCCAGAGTTGTTACTTACGGTGCACCGGTACTGCCAGGAGCCATGCTTCTCATCGCTTACTATGAGAAAGAGGGAAAACGCATCCCGATCCTTGGTCTTCCCGGATGTGTCATGTATGCGAAGCGCACTGTATTTGACCTGGTTCTGCCAAGAATCATGGCAGACGATGAAATTTTCCCGGAAGAAGTTGCTGCATACGGAGAAGGCGGTCTCTGCCTGAACTGCAAAGTCTGTACTTTCCCCAACTGTGGATTTGGAAAGTAAGCTCTGGAAATTACAAAGTATTTAAGGAGATTTATGGAAAAATTTCGAACTGCAACCTATGAAGTCCATAACCCGAAAATAAAAAAAAGCGTGCGCTTTGCTGTTCTTGCAGACCTTCACGGAAGCATTTTCGGCGAAGAGAACAATACTTTGCTGAAAAAAATCCAGGAATATGCCCCTGATGCCATTCTTCTTGCCGGAGACATGGTGGTCCGGATGGATCCTTCCACCCTGGAAACCGCCAGGAAGCTGCTTTGTACATTGGCGAAGAACTTTCCTATTTTTTACGCCATGGGAAATCACGAAACCAAAATGAAGGCCAAAGAGCACATTTATCGGAATGAGTATCTGGAATATCAGGCAGAATTGAAACAAAAAGGAATCTGTTTCCTGGCAAATGAGAAGAACAAAGTTGTTCTGGCTGGCAATTCCTTTGTGGTAAATGGACTGGAACTTCCACTGGAATACTATCATAAGCCTTTTTCCCCGAAGCTCACTTCTGAAAAAATGGAAGAGCTTATGGGAAAGCCAGATCCGGAGGCCATAAATATTCTGCTTGCCCATAACCCCAAATATGGCAGAACCTATTTCCGCTGGGGTGCAGACCTGATCCTGTCTGGACATTACCATGGCGGTGTGCTCCGTTTTTCCAGACATGTGGGAGCCATCAGCTCTCAGTTTATACCTTTTCCCAAATACTGTTGCGGCGATTTTTACAAAAATGGCAAATGTATGATCGTAAGTGCAGGTCTTGGGGAACACACAGTGCCTCTTCGGATCCATAATCCAAGAGAGCTGATTTTTATAGAAATGAAACCGTAAGGGAGAGAGGAAAGCGCATGGCAATTCCCGTAAAACTGAATGTTTTTGAAGGACCGCTTGATCTGCTCCTTCACCTTATTGATAAAAATAAAATTGATATTTATGATATACCGATTGTGGAGATTACGGATCAGTACATGGAATACATTCACGCTATGGAAAAAGAAGACCTTGGTATTATGAGTGAGTTTATGGTCATGGCCGCTACGCTTCTGGATATCAAGTGCCGGATGCTTCTTCCAAAAGAGATCAATGAAGAAGGAGAAGAAGAGGATCCCAGAGCGGAGCTGGTTCAGAAACTTCTGGAATATAAGATGTATAAATATATGTCTTATGAGCTGAAGGACAAGATGGACGATGCCAGCGGCGTCTATTTCCGTGAGCCGGATGTGCCCAGGGAGGTGCTTCAGTACCGGGAACCAGTGGATCCCTCAGAACTTCTGGCTGGTCTTACTCTTGAGAAGTTAAACGCCATTTACCAGTCGATCATCAGGCGGCAGGACGACAGACGGGACCCTATCCGAAGCCAGTTTGGAAAAATCGAGAAGGAAGAAGTCAGTCTTTCTGATAAAATGCTGGAGATGAAAGAATTTGCAAAGACTCACAGGAAATTCAGCTTTCGGGACCTGTTGAAAAAGCAGTGCTCCAAAGTACAGGTAATCGTTACCTTCCTTTCTGTTCTGGAACTGATAAAAATGGGACACATTCATGTGGTTCAGGAAGAGATCTTTGATGACATCCAGATCAATGTTGTGACGGAGCCAGAAACCTGGAAGAATCTGACAGAGTTTGCAGAGGAAGAAGGATAGTATATGGAAATTAAACGATTAGAAGGTGCCGTTGAGGCAATTCTGTTTGCGATGGGTGAATCTGTGGAATTAGGTCAGATTGCGAAAGCAATTCAGCAGGATAAGCCGACTACAGAAAAATTACTCCATAATCTGATGGATAAATATAAGGATGAGGGAAGGGGAATCCAGATCATTGAGCTGGAAGGCTCTTATCAGCTGTGCACCAAACGGGATTACTATGGCTGTCTGATCCGGATTGCCATGCAGCCTAAGAAACCTGCCCTTACAGATGTTATGCTGGAAACGCTGTCTATTATTGCCTATAAGCAGCCTGTGACAAAAGCTGAGATTGAAAAGATCCGGGGAGTAAAAAGCGATCATGCAGTAAATAAGCTGGTGGAGTATAATCTGGTAAAGGAACTTGGACGTCTTGATGCACCTGGACGACCGATCCTTTTCGGCACTACAGAAGAATTCCTTCGCACATTTGGTGTGCAGGGACTGGAAGAGCTGCCAGCTGTGGATCCGGTAAAAATGGCGGATTTTAAGGCTGAGGCCGAAGAGGAAGTACAGCTGAAGCTGGATATATAAGACAGGACAAGTAAGCCACAGATAAACTGCAGACGATATAACAGAACAAGTAAGCCGCGGATAAACTGCAGACAATGAAACAGGACAAGTAAGCCGCAGATAAACTGCAGGCGATAAGACAGGAGAGAAAAAATGCCCACAACATATGCACATGATTTGTTTGGTCAGAAAGTATACAGACAATTGCCCGATCAAGTGAAAGAAATTATTCGGAAAAACGGTGAACTGTATCGGATCGGTCTTCACGGACCGGATATTTTCTTCTATTATTTTATTTTTAAGAATCACGTAAGCAGTGTAGGATACCGTATGCACAAAGAAAAAGCCCGGGCTTTTTTTACCCAGGGAATGGCGCAGGTCAGAGAGACTGGTGATGAGGCACTTCTTGCCTATCTTCTTGGCTTTGGCTGTCATTATCTTCTGGACTCTTCCTGTCATCCTTTTGTAAATGAAATGAATGATAAGGGCAGGATTTCCCACAGCCTTCTGGAAATTGAATTTGACCGCTTCCTTATGGAAGAAAATGGAAAAAATCCATATGCCTTTTATCCTTCTGATTGTATCAAAGCAAAACGCAAAAATGCAGCGGAAATCCACAAGGCTTTTCCTCTTGTAAAAACAGGAGATATTCTTCTGAGCCTTAAACTGATGAAATTTATGACAAATCTGCTGGTATGTGACGATGGCGGGACAAGACGGGCGCGCTTGTCGAAGCTTTCCAGCCTTGGAGGAAGAAGAGCACAGTCTGCTTTGATCGATCACTATATGATGGCTCAGCCGGCAGGTGGCAGCAGGGAACCTGTGGAACAGCTGAATACATTGTTTGAAAAAGAGGTGAAAGAGGCACCGGCAGAATTGTTGGAGCTGTATCAGCTTTCCCAGGAGGACAGGCTGTTGTCTGAGCGATGGGATCTGACTTACAATGGTTAGCTGTGATATACAAATTGAAAATTGAACCAATTTCAGGGACAGGTATTTCTGTAAGATACCTGTTCTTTTTATCAGGTAAAACTTGTAGAGTGAGCTTTGCATAGTTTGGGACAGGTTCGCGTAAAATACTATAAACGGAATGTGGGGTGGACTATGAAAAGCAGATACAGATTCTTTTGTCTTACACTGACTTTTGTACTTGTTTTATGCACTGCTGGCCAGGTGTCAGGAAGCACTGGCACAGACGAAAAAAAGGCTGTCAGCTCCATTGTGCAGATGATACCGGCAGCTGTTGATATGAAAGAAACAGACGGACCTGGAAATCTCTATGCCTTATCAGCAGTTCTTATGGATGGGGATTCTGGCCGGGTACTGTACGAAAAAGAGGGCTATACAGCTCGTCCGAATGCCAGTACCACAAAGGTAATGACCTGTATCCTTGCCTTGGAGAAGGGCTCCGGTGATGATTATGTAATGGTGTCAGAAAATGCGGCCTCTCAACCAGAAGTAAAGCTGAATTTAAAGGAAGGGGAGCAGTATTACCTGGAAGATCTTCTTTATTCTTTAATGTTGAAAAGCCATAATGATACGGCCGTGGCAATTGCTGAACACATTGGCGGTTCTGTGGAAGGGTTTGCAAAAATGATGAATGCAAAAGCAAAGGAGATTGGCTGCACGAACACTCATTTTGTTACGCCGAACGGTCTTGACAGTGCAGATGCAGGAGGCATTCATCAGACTACCGCAAGAGATCTGGCTTTGATCATGAGCTATGCGGTGAAAAATAAAGCATTTCTTCATATTACACAGACCAGGGATTATTCTTTTTCTGATATTTCAGGAAAACGTCAGTTTTCTGTCCATAATGCAAATGCATTTCTTGATATGACTCCGGACGCCATTTCAGGAAAAACAGGTTTTACAGGAAATGCGGGTTATTGTTATGTGGCAGCCTGTGAAAATGAGGAAAGAAAATTTATTATTTCCCTTCTTGGCTGCGGCTGGCCGAATAATAAGACATATAAATGGAAAGATGCCATGAAACTGCTGGAATATGGCAAAGCAAATTTTCACAAGGAAACCTACTGGCAGGAGCCGGAGATTCCGGCTATACCAGTAAAGGATGGGACTGACGAAAGCAGCGGGAAAGAATCTGGTAAAGAAAACCAGGAAAATTCCGGGAAAATTTTCACAGAAATCGGGACAGGTTTCGCAGATGCATATATAAATGGACAGATCCAGGCATCCGATTCTGACAAAAAGAAGCAGATCCTTCTGAAAGAAGGGGAAAAGATTACCTGTCGTCTGCGTATTGAGAAAAATTTGACGGCGCCTGTGAAAAAGGGGCAGAAAATTGGTCAGGTCACTTTTAGCCTTGGAGAACTTGTCCTGGATAACTATTTTGTGACAGCAGACCGCAATATCGTCAAAATCACCTATTTATGGTGTGCAAACAAGGTGTTTCATGACTTTTTTCACTAAAAAGCCTGACGGAATATGTATGATATATAAAAAAATCCCCCGAAAATCGAGGGATTTTTTTGCATAAAAACACGGAAAACTATTGAAAAATTGTGTGAAAAAATGTACAATTAGAATCGGCAGAATTTTTGGTTATACTTTTAAATTATTATAAAATGGAGGGCAAGAAAGAATGAGTAACGCAACACAAAGTTTAGCGGGCACAAGAATCACTTCTTTGCTTGACGCGAACAGTTTTGTTGAGATCGGCCAAAGTGTAACAGCCAGAAATACAGATTTCAACATGACTGAAAAAAAAGCACCTTCAGACGGTGTTATTACCGGATATGGTGTAATCGATGGAAATCTGGTGTATGTGTACAGCCAGGATGTTTCCGTACTGAACGGAACAGTTGGTGAAATGCATGCCAAGAAGATTACCAGACTTTATGATATGGCTATGAAGACCGGTGCTCCGGTGATCGGCCTGATCGATTGTGCAGGTCTCCGTCTTCAGGAGGCAACTGACGCATTGGAAGCATTCGGTGAAATTTATATGAAACAGACTCTGGCATCCGGACTGATTCCACAGATCACAGGTATCTTCGGTACCTGCGGTGGTGGTATGGCACTTGTACCGGCACTGACAGACTTCACATTTGTTGAAGAGAAGAAAGGCAAACTGTTTGTAAACACCCCGAACGCCCTTGAAGGCAATCACGTTTCCAAATGTGACACATCCTCTGCCAGATTCCAGAGCGAAGAGACAGGTCTTGTAGACGGAATCGGCACTGAGGACGAGATCCTTGGAAAAATCCGTGAACTCGTAACATATCTGCCATCTAACTGCGAAGACACTGATTCTTACATGGAGTGCACAGACGACCTGAACCGTGTATGCGAGGATATTGAGAACTGCACAGGCGACACAGCCATTGCACTTTCCAGAATCGCTGATAACGGACAGTTCTTCGAGGTAAAAGCTGACTACGGCAAGAGTGTTGCTGTTGGATTTATCAGACTGAACGGCGCTACCGTTGGTGCTGTTGCAAACAGAAGCGAGAGCTATGATGCGGAAGGCAAAAAGGTATGGGAGTCTGATGGTACCCTTAGTGCACGCGGTGCAAGAAAAGCAGCAGAGTTCGTAAAATTCTGTGACGCTTTCGAGATCCCGGTACTTACTCTTACAAATGTAAACGGCTTTAAGGCTACTGTATGTGGCGAGAAGATGATGGCGAAATCTGTCGGAGCACTGGTTCATGCATTTGCAGACGCTACTGTTCCGAAGGTTAACGTTGTGATCGGCAAAGCATTTGGAACCGCTTACACAGCTATGAACAGCAAAGCAATCGGTGCAGACATGGTATACGCATGGGAGAACGCAGAGATCGGTATGATGGATGCAGACCTTGCAGCCAAGATCATGTATGCAGGCGATGACGCAGCAGCTCTTACTGAGAAAGCAGCTGAGTACAGAGAACTTCAGAACTCTGTTTCCTCTGCAGCAGCAAGAGGATATGTTGACACCATTATCAGCCCGGCTGATACAAGAAAATATGTGATCGGTGCATTTGAAATGCTGTTCACAAAAAGGGAAGAACGTCCGTCCAAGAAACACGGCACGGTCTAAGCGAGGTGGAGCATATGAAACAGATTTTTAAGAAAGTATCCTCCCTTTGCACAGTACTTCTCATGATGGCAGTTCTCACTCTTACCGGAGTATCCTCCGTATGGGCAGCTGATGAGGTAGATGACACGGTAAAGCAGACCCTGGTCACTACCGCTGAGGGACTTACCGATACCATCATTGCTCTCAGTGATGAAGATATTGAGAATTATACCAAGTCATCTGATGAGTTTACTGTTGGAGCAATGACTGCATGGGCAGGCTCCAAGGATGAAGTTGGGGCTTTAAAGGAGAGAACCGGAGAGACAGAGGTGAAGGCTTCTGACGACGGATATACCGTTACTGTACCGGTCTCCTTTGAGAAAGCAGATGCAAATTTCGTTTATATTTTCGATGCTTCTACAGGAACACCTACATCCCTTACTGTTGATGTACAGTATTCCATGGCTGAGACCTTAAGAAGAGCTGTTATGAATACTATCATGGGTATTGCAATCGTATTCATCGTTCTTATTTTCCTGAGCTTCCTGATCTATCTGTTCAGATTCATCCCGAATCCGGAAGCAAAGAAAAAAGCTCAGGCTGCAGCAGCCCCTGCCCCTGCACCGGTGGCAGCACCAGTGGAAGCTGCAGAAGCAGACGATACAGAACTGATCGCGGTTATCGCAGCAGCAATTGCAGCAGCTGAGGGAACCACTACAGATGGATTCGTTGTTCGTTCCATCCGCAAAATCAATCGTAAAAAGAGATAAATACAGGAGGATCCTAAAATGAAAAGTTATACAATTACCGTTAACGGAACAGCATATGAAGTAACTGTTGAAGAGACAGGAAGCGTTTCCGCACCAGCAGCTGCAGCTCCTGCAGCAGCTCCGAAAGCAGCACCGGCACCGAAGGCAGCTCCTAAAGCAGCAGCCGGAGCAGGCGCAGTTAAGGTTGCAGCTTCCGTACCTGGAAAGGTTCTGAAAATCGCAGCAAGCGTTGGACAGGCTGTAAAAGCCGGTGACAACATTGTAATCCTGGAATCCATGAAGATGGAGATCCCGGTTGTAGCTCCTCAGGACGGAACCGTTGCAAGCATTGACGTTGCAGAAGGTGCCTCTGTAGAAAATGGAGATACCCTGGCAACAATGAACTAAGTCGGGAGGTAATAGGATGTCTTACGTAGCAGACACTTTGTCCAACCTGATCCATCAGACCGCATTTTTTAATCTGACATGGGGTAACTACCTGATGATCGTGGTTGCTTGTGTATTCTTATATCTTGCCATTGCAAAGGGATTTGAGCCTCTGCTGCTTGTTCCCATTGCATTTGGTATGCTCCTTGTTAATATTTATCCGGACATTATGGCAAATCCGGAAGACATGTCCAACGGTGTTGGCGGTCTTCTTCATTACTTCTACATCCTTGATGAGTGGAGTATTCTTCCTTCCCTTATCTTTATGGGTGTAGGTGCCATGACAGACTTTGGTCCGCTGATCGCGAATCCGAAAAGCTTCCTGATGGGTGCTGCAGCGCAGCTCGGTATCTATATGGCTTACTTCCTTGCAATCTTCCTTGGATTCAATGGAAAAGCAGCAGCAGCAATCTCCATCATCGGTGGTGCAGATGGTCCGACCTCCATTTTCCTTGCTGGTAAGCTTGGTCAGACTGCTCTTATGGGACCGATCGCCGTGGCGGCATATTCCTATATGTCACTGGTTCCGATCATCCAGCCTCCGATCATGAAACTGTTTACTACTGAGAAAGAGCGTAAAATCAAGATGGAGCAGCTTCGCCCTGTATCCAAGCTTGAGAAGATCCTCTTCCCAATCGTAATCACAATCGTTGTCTGCATGATTCTTCCGACAACAGCTCCTCTGGTTGGTATGCTTATGCTTGGTAACCTGTTCAGAGAGTGCGGCGTTGTAAAACAGCTTACAGAGACAGCTTCCAATGCACTTATGTACATCGTAGTTATCCTTCTTGGTACATCTGTTGGTGCTTCCACAAGTGCAGAGGCATTCCTGAATGTGGATACTTTGAAAATCGTTGTATTAGGTCTTGTGGCATTTGCATGTGGTACTTTCGGCGGTGTTATGCTCGGAAAGGTTATGTGCAAGCTTACAGGCGGCAAAATCAATCCGCTTATTGGTTCCGCCGGTGTATCTGCGGTACCTATGGCAGCCCGTGTTTCCCAGAAGGTTGGTGCTGAGGCAGATCCTACCAACTTCCTTCTGATGCATGCAATGGGACCAAACGTTGCCGGTGTTATCGGTACAGCCGTTGCTGCAGGAGCATTTATGGCTATTTACGGAATCTAATAATGATACCAGAAATTCGGATTTTTCCCGGCTTTCTATAGTGAAACCGGGAAGTCCGGATGAACTAAATAAATAAGGAGAACAATTATGGCAGAAATTGAAAAAAAACCTGTTAAAATTGTGGAAACCATTCTGCGTGATGCACATCAGTCCCTGATTGCAACCCGTATGACAACAGAGCAGATGCTTCCAATCGTTGATAAACTTGATAAAGTAGGCTACCATGCAGTTGAGTGCTGGGGCGGTGCTACTTTCGATGCAAGCCTTCGTTTCCTTCATGAGGATCCGTGGGAAAGACTTCGTAAATTACGTGCAGGATTCAAGAACACAAAGCTGCAGATGCTTTTCCGTGGCCAGAACATTCTTGGATACCGTCCATACGCTGATGATGTTGTAGAGTATTTTGTTCAGAAATCTCTGGCAAATGGTATCGATATCATCCGTATTTTCGACTGTATGAACGACCTTCGCAACCTTCAGACTGCTGTACATGCTGCAAACAAAGAGCATGGCCATGCACAGGTTGCTCTTTCCTATACACTTGGTGATGCTTATACTCTTGAGTACTGGACAAGCATTGCGAAACGTATCGAGGAAATGGGTGCAGACTCTATCTGTATCAAAGATATGGCCGGTCTTCTTCTTCCATATAAGGCAACTGAGCTTGTTACAGCCCTGAAAGAGACTGTTAAGATCCCGATCGATCTTCATACACATTACACCTCTGGTGTAGCTTCCATGACTTACTTAAAAGCTGTTGAAGCTGGTGTTGATATCATCGATACTGCAATGTCTCCATTTGCACTGGGTACTTCCCAGCCTGCAACTGAGGTTATGGTTGAGACCTTCAAAGGCACTCCATATGATACCGGATTTGATCAGCAGCTCCTTGCTGAGATCGCAGACTACTTCCGTCCAATGCGTGACGAGGCTCTTGAGAGCGGCCTTCTGAATCCGAAGAACCTTGGCGTAAACATCAAGACTCTTCTGTATCAGGTACCAGGTGGTATGTTATCCAACCTTACTTCCCAGCTGAAAGAGCAGCACGCAGAAGACAAGTTCTATGATGTTCTTGAGGAAGTTCCGCGTGTACGTAAAGACCTTGGTGAGCCGCCGCTTGTTACTCCGTCTTCCCAGATCGTTGGTACACAGGCTGTATTTAACGTTCTCATGGGCGAGAGATACAAGATGGTTACCAAAGAGACAAAAGATGTTCTCAGCGGAAAATATGGTGCTACAGCAAAACCATTCAATCCAGAAGTTCAGAAGAAATGTATCGGTGACACACAGCCGATCACATGCCGTCCGGCAGATCTTCTTGAGAATGAGCTGGGCAAACTTGAAGGCGAGATGGCACAGTATAAAGAGCAGGATGAGGACGTTCTGTCCTATGCACTGTTCCCACAGGTTGCTACTGACTTCTTCAAGTATCGTCAGGCTCAGGAGAAAAAGGTGGATGAGACGGTTGCTGATACCAAAAACGGAGCATATCCGGTTTAATCAGTGAGGAATAAGGATTTCTATGGGACAGGTTATATGCTGATCCTATAGAAATTACGACGAAAGACACGTGCAGAGAAGGTTTTTGCACGTGTCTTTTTAAAAAATATACACAAAACTGTTTGAATCCGGTATGAAAAAAATATTCTACAGTGGGCAAATATCGCCAGGGGCGGCTGGTCACAACCTGGGAATTCCGCAGAAAAAGGTTTTCGAACAGATTTATGAAAGGTATCTAAATGAGTAAAATATTGATCGTAGGCGGCGGAGCTGCTGGAATGATGGCCGGTGTTTATCTGGCAAGGGCAGGACATGAGGTCCACATTCTGGAGAAAAATGAGAAACTTGGAAAGAAAGTGTATATTACAGGAAAAGGCAGATGCAATGTTACAAATAACTGTGACACGGAAGAACTGTTCCGGGCAGTTATGTCTAACCCGAAATTCCTGTACAGTGCTTTCTATTCTTTTACACCCCAGGACGTAATGGAATTCTTTGAAGAAGCGGGAGTTCCACTGAAGACAGAGAGAGGTAACCGGGTTTTCCCTGTGTCTGACCATTCTTCAGATATTATCCGCGGTCTGGAACGGGAACTTAAGAAAGCTGGCGCATATATCCATCTTCGCACAGAGGTGAAAAATGTGAAGGTCAGTCCTTATGAGGAACCGGACGTGGATGAGAAAAAGGCACATCACAGCCAGGTAACCGGTGTAGAACTGGCAGATGGAAGTTTTATGGAGGGCGACCATGTTCTGGTTGCCACTGGAGGACTTTCCTATCAGTCAACAGGCTCCACAGGGGATGGTTATCGCTTTGCAGAGGAAACCGGCCATAAAGTAACGGAGCTTTCTCCGTCTCTGGTTCCTCTTAAGACAAAAGAGGATTATATCCCAAGACTTCAGGGACTTTCCTTAAAAAACTCTGAACTTACGATTAAGTCAGGCAAAAAGGTGCTTTTCCAGGATTTTGGCGAGATGATGTTCACCCACTTTGGCGTGACAGGCCCCATGATTTTATCTGCAAGCGCACATATTGGCAAACAACTGCAGAAATCCGGAGAGCTGAATGCTTATCTGGATCTGAAGCCTGCCCTTACCATGGAACAGCTGGATGCCAGAATTCTGCGGGAATTTGAGGCAGGACAGAACAAACAGTTTAAGAATGTGATCGGCGTACTTTTTCCATCATCCCTTACACCTGTCATGCTGGAACTGGGTGGTATTTCTCCGGAAAAAAAGATACACGATATTTCCAGGGAAGAAAGAATGCACTTTGAAGAACTGGTGAAAGCTTTCCCATTTACCATCAATGGAATGGGAGAATATAAAGAAGCAGTTATTACAAGAGGTGGTGTTTCTGTGAAGGATATCCAGCCTGGTACTATGGAATCCAGAAGGGTAAAGAAGCTTTATTTTATCGGAGAAGTACTGGATCTGGATGCAGTGACCGGCGGTTATAATCTCCAGATTGCATGGTCTACCGCATATCTTGCAGCTATGGCATTGAAAAATGAATAAAAATCTGTTATAAATGTAAGAAGTGAAAAAACTGCGATTTAAGAGGAGGTAACAGAGAAAATGGGATGTAACATTGCCATTGACGGGCCGGCAGGAGCAGGCAAAAGCACAATTGCAAAGAGAGTGGCAAAGGAACTGTCTTTTATTTATGTAGATACAGGCGCTATGTACCGTGCCGTTGCACTTTATTTGCTGAGAAATGAAATTGACGGAACAGATGCGGAAGCAGTTGCAGGTAACTGTCAGAGCGCTGAGGTTTCCATTCGATATGAAAATGGAGAGCAAGTTGTAATTCTTAACGGTGAGAATGTAAATCAGTATATCCGTACGGAAGAGGTTGGAAACATGGCATCCAAAACATCTGCAAACCCGGCGGTAAGGGCACATCTTCTCAATCTTCAGAGAAATCTGGCAGCAAAGAACGATGTGGTAATGGATGGCAGGGATATTGGAACTGTAGTTCTTCCGGACGCACAGGTGAAGATTTATCTTACTGCCAGCGTGGAGACCAGAGCTAAGAGGCGTTATGATGAATATCTTGCCAAGGGCGAGAGTGCTGATCTTGAAGAAATCAAGAAAGACATTGAAAACCGGGATCATCAGGATATGACAAGAGAAATTTCTCCTCTTCGCCAGGCTGAGGATGCAGTGCTTGTGGATTCTTCTCTTATGAACATTGATGAAGTGGTAGCTGCGATCCTTGGAATTTACAAAGATAAGGTGGAATAAACCATGGAAGTAAAAGTTGCAAAAACAGCAGGCTTTTGCTTTGGCGTGCAGCGTGCAGTAGATAAGGTATATGAACTGATCGACAGCTGTCCGGACAGGCTTTTTACCCTGGGTCCCATCATCCACAATGAAGAAGTGGTAAATGATCTGGAAAAGAAAGGTGTCCGTGTTGCTTCAGAAGAAGAACTGAAAACTCTTCCAGAGGGCAGCACCGTAGTGATCCGCTCACACGGTGTTGGAAAAAAAGTCTACGATCAGCTGGAAGAGTGCGGCCTTTCCTATGTGGACGTGACCTGTCCTTTTGTCCTGAAGATCCACCGGATTGTGGAAAAGGAGAGCAAAGCCGGTTCCCATATTGTGATCATTGGAGATCCGGATCATCCTGAGGTTGTGGGAATCTGCGGCTGGTGTATAGGACCATATACTGTGATCCGCACCAAACAGGACGCACTGGATTTCGTGCCTCCGGAAGGCAAAAATGTGTGCATTGTGTCGCAGACCACATTTAATTATAATAAATTTAAAGATTTAGTTGAAATTCTCCGCAAAAAGAGGTATGATAATACTGTTTTAAATATTCTTAATATTTTAAACACTATTTGTAATGCTACCGAAGAACGGCAGAGAGAAGCAAAGAGCATAGCCGGAGAGGTAGACACTATGTTAGTCGTAGGAGGCCGACATAGTTCCAATACTCAAAAGCTGTTTGAAATATGTAAAAAGGAATGTGAAAATACTTACTATATACAAACACCTGTAGACTTGGATTCAGATATGTTCCAATGCAGTAGTTATGTAGGTATTACAGCAGGGGCTTCAACCCCAAAGAAAATTATTGAGGAGGTTCAAGAACATGTCAGAATTAAGTTTTGAACAGATGCTGGAAGATTCCGTAAAAACAATCAGAAATGGAGAAATCGTACAGGGAAAGGTCATCGATGTGAAAGAAGATGAAATTATCCTGAATATTGGCTATAAAGCTGATGGTATTATCACCAAGAGTGAATATAGCAATGATCCTTCCGTAGTACTCACAGACGCTGTACATGTAGGTGACTCCATGGAAGCCAAAGTGCTTAAGGTAAACGATGGCGAAGGCCAGGTTATCTTAACCTACAAGAGACTTGCTGCAGAGAAAGGCAATAAACGGCTTGAGGAAGCATTCGAGAACCAGGAAGTATTAAAGGCTCCTGTAACTCAGGTACTTGACGGTGGATTATGTGTTAACGTTGAGGAGACACGTGTATTCATTCCTGCAAGCCTTGTTTCCGACACATATGAGAAAGATCTCAGCAAATATGCTGATCAGGAGATTGAGTTCGTTATCACAGAGTTCAATCCAAGAAGACGCCGCATCATTGGTAACCGCAAACAGCTTCTTGTTGCTGAGAAAGCTAAGAAACAGCAGGAGCTTATGGAGCGTATCCATGTTGGCGATACAGTAGAGGGTGTTGTTAAGAACGTTACAGATTTTGGTGCATTCATCGATCTGGGCGGCGCTGACGGACTGCTTCACATCTCTGAGATGTCCTGGGGCAGAGTAGAGAACCCGAAGAAAGTCTTCACAGTTGGTGAGACTGTTAAAGTTATGATCAAAGATATCAAGGGCGAGAAGATTGCTCTTACAATGAAATTCCCGGAGGAGAATCCATGGCTTACAGCTGCTGAGGATTTCGCTGTTGGAAACGTAGTAACTGGTAAAGTTGCACGTATGACAGACTTCGGTGCATTTGTTGAGCTTGCACCTGGCGTAGATGCACTTCTTCATGTATCTCAGATTTCCAGAGAGCACGTTGCAAAACCATCTGATGTGCTTACAATCGGACAGGAGATCCAGGCTAAAGTTGTTGATTTCAATGGCGAAGACAAGAAAATCAGCCTTAGCATGAAAGCTCTTGAGGCTCCGGCTGAGGAAGAGTCTGTAGAGGAATAATTTAACTAAGAGGGAAGTGTTGTGCATTTCTCTTATCCCATGTAAATAACCGCCATTCACAGGATTTGTGAATGGCGGTTGGTTTTGATATCTTGAATATGATATTAGTAAAAAGACATTGTCTGTTAGAGCGTGTCTGAAAAAGGCTTTCTGCAAGATGTGCGTCACAATTTGCGGGAATGATTTTTCAGATACGCTCTGGGGATGATGTCTTTTTTACGTGAGATTTTACGTGCTTTGGAAGTTTGAGTATGTTTGAAAAAGGTTTTGGGAATTTTGGAATATGGGTTGAAAGTTTATTTTAATTTCCAAAATAAAAATTCCAGGGTATGTATTAAATATTGCTTTTGCTTTTCTTCATTTTCCAGAAATTCTTCTGTGCATGGAAACCAGGTATAACAGGTCTCTCTTGTAGCAGATTTTTTCAGTCCTTTTTCCATAAATTTGCTAATAGATTTAGGTACTGCCATGTCCTCTCCGGGCAGATAATCATAACTTTTGTAATCGCTGTAATATTGGCGGATACGGCCATTGAAAGGCTTTACAAGGAGGCTTACCAGATTGTCCTGACCTGTAATATAGAATTCTTCTGTGCCGTTAGAAAAGGAAGCGGGCAGGCTGTAATGGGGGTTCATCTGCAAAATTAGATTTTCACCGTCAAAATCAGTTCCGCGAATAGTAAATTCACCATCCCTGAGTGCAAGATACCCCATCATTTTAAACACATCGCCAAGTCCGAGAAGATCTTCCATATTGTGTCCCATAACCGTATCCAGGTCCGTCTGCTCCTGGTGTGCCATATATTTTTTATAGATTTTAATGCATTCCCCGCCATTACAGTAAATGCGCTTCTGTTCTCCAAGAAAGGCTTCCATCTGTTCCTGCTTTAACCCTGGGAGCTTTAAAAATCCCTTCAGAGGGCGAAGCATTTTATACAGGTCAAAAGAAGAAATCCCCTCAAAAGGATCTGGCAGCTCGTAGAATTTATAACGAGCCTGAAGGTAAGGCTGATCAAAAGAATCTCCATTGTATTGGATGGTACAGCTGAAATTTTTTATAAATTCTGAAAAAACCTCCAATAATGCTTTTTCTTCCCGGAAATCGGGAGCAAGCCACTGATAAAGCTGCCAGGAACCAGATTCATAGCAAACTGCACCAATTAAATATAAAAAAGATGAATTTCGTCCCAATCCAGTGGTTTCAATATCATAAAATAATGGTGAAAAATTGACATTCTCAGTAGCATTTCCAGATAAATTTTTAACAGTCTCAAAGTCCGGAAAACCTTGTAAAATCGGCATTTTTTTAACAATCAGCATGTTTATACTCCTTTCATGGATTGTATTTAATTATACACAATTTTTTTATTTTTAGGTAGTGAATTTTTTCATAAAATGCGGTATAGTAGAATGTATAGAATAGTCAGAATATATAAAGAAAAGGAGAAATCTATGTGGGAGTTATCAATTAACGGAGTGGATTTCTATCACATTGCCAATTGGTTTTATATATACAGCTTTCTTGGATGGCTGTGGGAAACCTGTTATGTATCGGTGAGAAAAGGCAAGCTGATAAACAGAGGCTTTATCAATGGTCCTTTATGTACCATATATGGCTGCGGAGCACTTGCTGTTTATCTGATTCTTCTTCCTGTAAGCGGGGATCTGCTTCTTTTGTTTGTGGGAGGAGTTGTAGTTGCAACGGCTTTGGAATATGTGACAGCAGCTCTGATGGAGAATATTTTCCATACGTCATGGTGGGACTACAGTGATAAGAAGTTTAATTTTCAGGGACGTATCTGCCTGGGATGTTCCCTTGGATGGGGCTTATTTACAGTAGGGCTTTTCAGAGTCCTTCATCCGGTGGTCTCTGATTTTGTAGAGCTTTACTCCAGAAAAACAGGTGAGATTGCAGTTTGTGTGGTCACAGTTGTTTACATAGTGGATTTCGCTTTCTCAGCTGCAGCTGCATTCCATATTCACGAGCGTATTCCTGCATGGGAGCAGGCGCTGGATCAGATGCGTGTAGAACTGCTTGTACAGGCACGTGAGAAGATGGAGAATCTGGAGGAGAGCAGCGGACTTTCCAGAGAGAGAATCAAGAAACAGCTGGAGAGCAAGCTGGGACGCCTTGATGATGTTGCTCTGATCAAGGAACTGGAAGAGAAGAGAACTGCTATGCTGTCAGATATCTCTGAAGAGCTTCAGAAGCGTAAAGAGGCTATGGCAGGAAAGGTCAGCCACAACATGCAGCGTTTTGTAAAGGCATATCCGAATTTGAACCGTGGATATAAGATCCATAAGAAATATGGATTTGGCAGGAGAAATAAAGACGCTGAATAAATACTCAGACAAAAGTGATATTAATAATATAAATCAAACAGACAATAAATCAGGTTGCTGCGGACAAAAGAGTCAGTAATCAATAAAATAAAGGCGGTGAATATTAGTGCGATTAACTTTTAAAGGAGGCGTACACCCCTTCGAGGGGAAAGAAATGTCAAAGGACTGTCCGGTGGAGAAATATCTTCCTAAGGCAGATTTGGCATACCCATTGTCCCAGCACATTGGTGCTCCGGCGAAGCCTGTGGTTGCAAAGGGTGACCATGTGCTTGCTGGTCAGATGATCGCTGAAGCAGGCGGATTTGTATCTGCTCCTGTTCATGCTTCTGTATCTGGTACAGTGAAAGGGATTGAGAAACGTCTGACAGCTACCGGAAGTATGGTAGATTCCATTATAGTGGAGAATGACGGACTGTATGAAGAGGTGGAATTCCACCCGGCAGATCCGGCTTCGCTTACTCGTGAGGAGATTATCGGAAGGATTCGCGACGGCGGTGTAGTAGGTCTTGGAGGTGCAGGCTTTCCCACACATGTGAAGCTTTCCCCCAAGGAGTCTGACAAGATTGAATACATATTGGTGAACGGTGCAGAATGTGAGCCTTATCTTACAAGTGATTACAGGCGCATGATGGATCAGCCGGAGAAGGTTGTGGAAGGATTAAAGATTGTAGTCGGACTTTTTCCAAATGCAAAGGGCTGTATCTGCATTGAGGACAATAAGCCAGATTGTATTGCCAGAATGAAAGAACTGGCTGCCGGAGTCCCGAATATCGAAGTAAAAGAATTGATGACCAAATATCCCCAGGGTGGTGAGCGTACCCTGATCTATGCAGTGACAGGAAGAGAAATCAACTCCTCCATGCTTCCAGCAGATGCCGGATGTATTGTAGATAATGTTGAAACAATATGCAGTATTTATGACGCAGTGGCACTTGGAAGACCGATCATGAAGCGGATTTTCACAGTAACCGGTAAGGGCATCAACCGTCCGGCACATTTTGAAGTCTGTACAGGAACGGATATGGCCGAACTGATCGACGCAGCCGGTGGCCTGAAGGAGCATGCCGGTAAGGTGATTTCCGGCGGTCCTATGATGGGATTTGCCATGTATGATTTTCATGTACCATGTGTGAAGACCTCTTCTTCCCTTCTGTGTATGCAGAGTGACCCGGTATCAGATGCGAAAGAGGAAGAGACAGCCTGCATTAACTGCGGACGCTGTGTAAGCGTCTGTCCCGGACATGTTATTCCGGCAAGACTTGCGACCTTTGCACAGCGCGGCGATATGGAGAGCTTCCAGAAGTTTGATGGAATGGAATGCTGTGAATGCGGCTGCTGCAGTTACATCTGTCCGGCCAAACGTCCGTTGACCCAGAGCATTAAGTCCATGCGTAAAATGGTTCTGGCAAGCAGGAAGAAGAAATAATAAGGGGGAAGAAATAAATGGAACAAATGTTTAATGTATCATCTAATCCCCATGTCCGGGCAAGGATGACCACTGCAAAAATCATGCAGCTGGTTGTCATAGCGCTTTTGCCTGCTGCCCTTATGGGAATTTATAATCATGGATTAAAGGCTCTTGCCGTTCTGGTGGTATCCACCGGTTCAGCTGCGCTTGCAGAGTGGTTATATGATCATTTTATGCACAAAAAGAACACTGTGAAGGATTTCAGTGCAGTGGTAACCGGACTTCTTATCGGTCTGAACATGCCGGCAGGAATTCCGCTCTGGATCCCGGTGCTCGGCAGTATTTTTGCAATTATTGTGGTAAAACAGCTTTTTGGCGGTCTTGGCCAGAACTTTATGAACCCGGCCCTGGCAGCCCGCTGTTTCCTTATGATTTCCTTTGCCGGCAAGATGACAGATTTTTCTGTATCAGACAGCTTTAAAGGTGCTGTTGACGGTGTGACAGGAGCCACTCCTCTGGCCGCTCTTCGTGACCATGGCTTTGTGGCAGGCTCCTCCGTTCCGGTTAAGAATCTGATTTTTGGTAATATCCAGGGAACCATCGGAGAGACATCTGTAATTGCCATTTTGATCGGTGCAGCAATCCTGCTTTGCTACAAAGTGATCAGCGCCAGAATTCCGTTGACCTATATTGGCAGCTTTGCAGTATTTGTGATCATCTATATGCTTGCTTCCGGCAAAGGCTTTGATGTAAATTATCTGCTCACCCATCTTTGTGGCGGTGGTCTTATGCTTGGTGCATGGTTTATGGCAACAGATTACGTTACAAGCCCCATTACACCAAAGGGGCAGTATGTATATGGCGTCTGTCTTGGTGTTCTTACCGGAATTTTCCGTATTTTCGGAGCTTCCGCAGAGGGCGTTTCCTATGCGATTATTTTCTGCAACCTGCTGGTACCTCAGATTGAGCGTTTCACCCGTCCGGTTGCTTTTGGAAAAGGAGGCGCGAAGAAATGAAAAATAAGATCGTGAAAGATACTCTTGCGCTGACTGTGATCACACTGGTTTCCGGACTGCTTCTTGGTCTTGTAAACGATATTACAGCAGGTCCGATTGCAAGCCAGCAGGCGAAAGAGAAGGAAGAGGCATATAAGGCAGTATTTGCTGATGCAGCCAGCTTCGAGACTGTTACAAGCGGTGAGGATACTGATCTGGAAAGCTATCTGGATGAAAACGGTTACAAGGCTCAGAATATTGATGAAGTCATGCTTGCAAAGGATGACCAGGAAAATGAACTTGGCTATGCCTTTACCGTAACCACAGCAGAAGGCTACGGCGGAGATATTCAGTTTGCCATGGGCGTTCAGGATGATGGAACTCTGAACGGAATTTCCATTTTATCCATCAGTGAGACCGCTGGTCTTGGTATGCGTGCAACTACAGATGATTTTAAAAATCAGTTCAAGGATAAGAACGTAGAGAAATTTACCTACACAAAAACTGGTGCCACCTCTGATGATGAGATCGATGCGTTAAGTGGTGCGACAATTACCACAAATGCCATGACAAATGGCGTCAATGCAGGACTTGCCGCATTCCGTTATGAGAAAGGGGGCAGCCAGAAATGAAAAAGAATACACCATCTGAACGACTGATAAATGGTATTATCAAAGAAAATCCTACTTTTGTGCTGATGCTTGGTATGTGTCCAACACTGGCCATCACCACATCCGCAATCAATGGTATCGGAATGGGACTTACCACAACGGTAATTCTGGCAGCATCCAACCTGATGATCTCCCTGCTCCGTAATTTTATTCCGGACAGTGTGCGTATGCCTGCTTACATCGTTGTTGTAGCATCCTTTGTAACAATTGTGCAGATGCTTCTCCAGGGTTTTATCCCGTTTTTGTATTCTTCCCTTGGAATTTACATTCCGCTGATCGTTGTAAACTGTATCATTCTGGGAAGAGCAGAGGCTTATGCATCCAAGAACAAACCGATTCCTTCACTTTTTGATGGTATTGGAATGGGACTTGGATTTACTTTAAGTATCACCTGTATCGGTGCGGTACGTGAGCTGATCGGTGCCGGCAGTATTTTCGGCAAACAGATCCTTCCTCTTGCAGATGCTGCAGCGGGAAAAATAGGCTATGAGCCGGTAACTATCTTTATTCTTGCACCTGGCGCATTTTTTGTCCTTGCGTTTTTATCTGCGCTTCAGAACAAATTCAAGATTGGTGCTGCAAAACGAGGCATTGATCCAAGCAATCCGGATTGCAAGGGCGGCTGTGCTTCCTGCGGAAATTCCATGTGTTCGGGAAAAAGGGGGTAAGAGAAGATGAAAGAATTATTACTGATCATTGTAAGCTCTGCGCTGGTAAATAACGTAGTCTTGAGCCAGTTTATGGGACTTTGCCCTTTCCTTGGAGTCTCCAAGACTACAGATACTGCAGCTGGTATGGGCGGTGCGGTTATTTTCGTAATCACATTGTCCTCCTTTGTAACGAGTGTGATCTACAAGCTGATCCTTCAGCCGCTTGATCTGACTTACCTTCAGACCATCGTGTTCATTCTGATCATTGCAGCACTGGTGCAGTTCGTAGAAATGTTCCTGAAGAAAAGTATGCCTTCTCTTTATAAAGCACTTGGCGTGTATCTGCCTCTGATCACCACAAACTGTGCAGTTCTTGGTGTGGCTCTTACAAACGTGCAGAAGGATTACAATATTCTGGAAGGCACTGTAAACGGTTTCGCAACAGCATTTGGTTTCTCCATTTCTATTGTGCTGATGGCAGGAATCCGTGAGAAAATTGCCTACAACGATATTCCGGAATCATTCCAGGGATTTCCAACCGTTCTTTTGACAGCTGGACTGATGGCGATTGCATTTTTCGGATTTTCAGGATTAATTTAAGGAGGCGTCGGGATGAATATTAGTGCGATTATAGCAGCAACAATTCTGGTTGCAGCAGTAGGCCTCTTCATCGGTGTTTTTCTTGGAGCAGCTGGAAAAAAATTTGCTGTTGAAATTGATGAGAAGGAAGTTGCCATAAGAGAAGCTCTTCCTGGAAATAACTGTGGCGGCTGTGGATATCCGGGCTGTGATGGTCTGGCAGCAGCAATTGCCAAAGGTGAAGCGCCTGTAAACCGTTGCCCGGTAGGCGGAGAGCCTGTTGGGAAAATAATTGCCGGTATTATGGGACAGGCGGCAGTTGAGACTGCCCGTCAGGTAGCTCATGTAAAATGCTCCGGAACCTGTGAAAAAGCGAAAGAAGAGTATGTTTACACTGGCGTGGAAGACTGCGAGATGCTTCCTTTCGTGCCAAATGGCGGTGCAAAGTCCTGTACATATGGCTGTTGTGGCTTTGGAAGCTGCGTGAAGGTCTGTCCATTTGATGCCATTCATATTGTAGATGGCATTGCAGTAGTAGATAAAGAAGCTTGTAAAGCCTGTGGAAAATGTGTTGCCAAATGTCCGAGACATCTGATCGAGCTGATTCCGTACGACCAGAAAGTGGCTGTGGACTGCAGTTCTCATGACAAGGGCAAACAGGTAATGGCTGCCTGTGAGATTGGCTGTATCGGCTGTAAGAAGTGCGAAAAGACCTGTCCAAACAGTGCAATTACCGTGGAAGATTTCTGTGCACATATTGATTATGAGAAGTGTACAGGATGCGGAGCCTGTAAGGAGGCCTGTCCGAGAGGGGTTATCCGGGAGGCATAAAATAAAAATGAAAAGCCTGTATTTTCAGACTGTTGGCATAGAATGTAAATTTTATGAGAACCAGCAGCTGGAATACAGGCTTTATTCTTGGGGGCGGAGCGTGTTTGAAAAATCATTTCTGCAAATTGTGACGCACATCTTGCAGAAAGCTTTTTTCAAACACGCTCTAAAGCCTTTCAGATAGCCATCTTTTTGTTTACGCTTTACTTCGTGTGTGATATGATGTTCCAATCAGGATTATATAATTGCAGATAAAGAATACTGCAAGGTTTTTTTATTAAATATCACACACAAAAGAGGAGACATGCATATGATTTGGAAATTACTTTGGCTGTTTCTCATCTATTCCTTCGCAGGATGGGTCCTTGAGACAGTTCTTGCTTCCCTGAAACAGAAAAAATTTGCAAACAGAGGTATTATCAATGGTCCATTCTGTCTGATCTATGGATTTGGCGGATTCTTCATTACCGCATTTACAAGAGAACTGACCGGTATCTGGCTGTTTCTTGGCTGTGCCATTGTAGCCTCCCTGCTTGAGTGGATCGCAGGACATTTAATTGAAATGTGGTACCATGAAAGATGGTGGGATTACCGGAAGATCAAATGGAATCTGGATGGATATGTCAGTGTTCCAACCTCCTGTGTCTGGGGTCTTCTTGGTGTATTTGTGATCAAAATTGGAAACGGGCTTTGTATGTCCTTATATGGCATGCTTCCAGGTCTTATAAGCAGAATTATCATACTGGTTCTTCTGGGCTTCCTTGCAGTGGATGCCATTGCCACGCTGACCATTCTTTTTGGACACAGCAAGAATCCTGAAAGATGGATCGCCGCTGACCGGGATATTGATTCCGTAACAAAGAAGCTTGGGGCAAAAATTGATGATGTTGTAAATCGTCGAATTACCAAAGCATATCCTCAGAAGCAGCACACGGAGAAAGAAGAGGCACATCCGGAGATTTTTGCCTACGGCTGCAGCTTTTATAAAATTGTACTGCTGTTTTTTATTGGCGCATTTCTTGGAGATATTACAGAGACTATTTTCTGCCGGATTACAGCTGGATACTGGATGAGCCGCAGCAGTGTGGTGTGGGGAGATTTCAGTATTGTGTGGGGCCTTGCCATTGCAGCAGTTACAGCTCTTCTCTACAAATACAGAAACCGCTCCCAGCAGTTCCTTTTCTGGATGGGCACATTTCTTGGCGGTGCCTATGAATATATCTGCAGTGTTTTCACAGAAATCGTATTTGGAACTGTATTCTGGGATTACAGTGATATCCCGTTTAACCTTGGTGGAAGAATCAATCTTTTGTACTGTTTCTTCTGGGGATTTGCAGCAGTGGCATGGTTTAAAATATTCTATCCGCCTGTTTCCAGGCTGATCGAGAAGATTCCGGTAAAAATTGGAAAAATCATTACCTGGCTTCTGATCATATTTATGCTTGCAGACGGAATTATATCCAGTGCAGCACTGGCACGTTATAATGCCAGAAGCAATGGAATAGAAGCTGCAAACAGTTTTGAAAGCTGGGTAGATGAACATTTTGATGATGGTCGGATGGCACAGGTATATCCGAAAGCGAAAAAAGTGGATTAGAACCTTTTTCAAATACGTGTCAAACCCAGATAAAAGTATTAATTGTAAAAACAATGTAAACTGTGTAAAGAATTAAAAAAAGAACAGAATGCACATGTGACAGTACTGTTAAATATGCGTCAAAAGACAGAAAACACTATTGTTTTCTGAAAATTAGAGTGCTATACTCCTTTCGGACAAGGAAATAAGGGCCCGCAAGTTTCCTTCCTACATCTGAAAGGAGTATTTTATTATTATGAAAAGAAAATATATCGCCGCAATTTTAACTGTTTTTGCAATGACAACTGTTTATTCCACAGCCTTTGGTGCTACTGAGCATTATACCGACAGCAGTGCAGTTGGAGCTGAGAGCGGCTGGGACGAATGGGTGGCAAACTGGGATGCAACTGCCACGGATTTTACGAAGGTTTCTCTTACCCCGGGAAAAGATGACACTGAACTGAACTTTGCATGGTACAGTGAAAAAACAGATGCAGCAGCAACACCGGTTGTTCATTTCGGAACTGACAAAGAGGCTCTGGATACCTTCGAAGGAGAGGCTGGAGATGTTGACCAGGATCTTACCGGCGATAAAGCTTACGAATATAATCATGTAACCGTTACAGGTCTTGAGCCAAACACCACATATTACTACACAGTTGAGAAAAATGGTGAGCAGAGCGAGCCTGTTGAATATACAACAAAGAGCACTGACACAGTAAAAATGATCTATGTTGGTGACCCGCAGGTAGGCGCTTCCAAAGGTCAGACACAGGACGGTGCTGAACTGGTTCCAGATGATGGGGTAGCAAACACAGCAGCCAGAAATGACGGATTTTCCTGGAATCGTACCTTAAATACTGCACTTGCAGAAAACCCGGACGTAAACTTTGTAATCTCTGCCGGTGACCAGGTAAACAAAACCGGTGCTGCAAAAGAGGAAGAGTATGCTTCTTATCTTAGTGCAGATGCACTTGCAAGCCTTCCGGTAGCAACTACCATTGGAAACCATGATTCCCTGAATCCAGACTACGCATATCATTTCAATAACCCGAACAACACAGAAAATGGAAAAACAGCAGCTGGCGGAGACTATTATTACAGCTATGGCGAGGGACTTTTCATTGTTCTGAATACCAACAATTACAATGTAGCAGAGCATCAGAATACTATCGAAGAGGCTGTAAAGGCTTATCCGGATGCAAAATGGCGTATCGTAACCATCCATCAGGATATCTACGGTTCTGGACTTGACCATTCTGATACAGACGGTATGATCCTTCGTACACAGCTGACTCCTGTATTTGATGCAAATGACATTGATGTAGTACTTCAGGGACATGACCATACATACAGCCGTTCTAAACTTCTTTATGGTGACGGACAGACTCACCAGAGCTATGAGTTCCAGTTAAATGCAGATGGAACTGATTATGACTGGGATCACGCTGCAAATGTTGAGACTGGCGAGCAGATCACTTTAAATCCGGAGGACGGCGACGAGGAAGCGAAGGCTGCACTTGACGCATTCAAAGAGGACAACCAGTGCTACACCATTGAAGATGTAGACGGCAATACCGTAACAGATCCACAGGGAACTCTTTACATGACTGCAAACTCTGCTTCCGGTTCCAAATACTATGAGCTTGTTTCCACACAGCAGGATTACATTGCAGCCCGCAGCCAGAACTGGCTTCCAAGCTATTCCATTATCACAATGGATGCAGAGAAATTTACCATTGATACTTATCAGATCACAGATGACGGAAGTGTAGAGGCAATTGATGATACCTTTACAATTGAGAAAACTGCAAAATAAATTGCAGTAAAAGATATGCAAACAGCCCTTTTTAACACTTACTGTAAGCGTTTTTAACGCAGAAAAAAGTGTGAAAAGAGCTGGAAGCCAAGAAAATAAGTGACAGAAATGAGTAATAAAAATGAATCAGATGCAAAATAAAAACAACGCCGGACTTCGCTTTTCCCAAAAAGCAGTCTGGCGCTGTATCTTAGGAGTAATAATTGTATTATTTGGAGTTTTTGTTTACCAACTGAACCAGGTGGACAAAACAGAATTGGTTGTCCGTACAGGGCAGACCTTTGAAAAAGCAGAAGTGACAGAAATTCTTCAGGATAATCTGGAGGACAACGGAACCCGTGTGGGAGAGCAAAAGGTTCGTGTGCGTATGCTGACCGGTGTCCGAAAAGGAGAGGAACTTGAAATAACCAGCAGCTCCGGTTACCTGTTCGGCGCTGCATGTAAAGTTGGAATGAAAGTAATCGTGATGCAAAGTGTGGCTGGAGATACCACCATCGCCAGTGTGTACACCCAGGACAGGGAATGGGTGATCTACATTTTTGCAGCACTTTATCTCCTGGCACTGTGCGCTATAGGCGGACGCCAGGGTATAAAAGGATGTATCGGGCTTGTGTTTACCTTTTTCTGCGTGATCTTTGTGTATCTGCCACTGATCTATCGGAATGTGTCTCCTTTTGGAGCGGCCGTATTTATGTGCTTTATTACTACGCTGGTGACAATGTACATGATCGGCGGAGCTACTAGAAAAACCATAGCAGCCACGGCAGGAACCGTAGCCGGCGTAGTAATCGCCGGAATTTCCGCCTGGCTTTTCAGCATGGCATCTGGAATCACAGGCTACAATGTTTCCGATATTGAGACGCTGATGACCTTATGGAACACAAATGGAATCCAGGTAGGCGGTCTCCTTTTCTCAGGCCTTCTTATTTCCTGTCTGGGCGCCGTGATGGATGTGGCAATGTCTGTCTGCAGTTCCATGTACGAAATCTATAATCAAAACCTGGCAATGAGCCGCGCCGACCTGTTCAAAGCCGGAATGCATGTAGCCCGTGACATGATGGGTACAGACAGCAACACTCTGATCCTAGCTTTTGCCGGAAGCAGTGTAAGCATGCTCCTCCTGGACTACGCCTACGACCTTCCTTACCAGCAGATTATCAACTCAAATAACATTGGAATCGCCATCATGCAGGGGCTGGCGGGAAGTTTCGGCATTGTGCTCTCAGTGCCGTTGACGGTTCTTATTTGTACGGTTCTTTATCATGGAAAAATTGTGAAAAAGGACTGTTAAGTATTTTATGACTGTTCGGGAAAAGATTAGTTTTAGCCGACTACCAGCGTTGGGGCCAGTCCTATTCCTAAGCAGACCATTTAAGCCGTGGTTTTAGTGAAGCCAAGATCCATGGCCTACGTAAACTTAGACGTGAAGGCTCTCCTGAACGTCTTAGTTGTAGTTGGCCATTAGCTTGGTGGAACGTTGCGGCGGTCCGCGTGGAATATGACTGGCTCCATCGCGTCCGTTTGAATTTATTTTTACCCGAATGAATGTTTGCTTTTTTTTATTAGATATGGTATGATGACAAAGAATTTCGAATATAACTCTTTACAATAGATAAAACAGGAGGTCCTCCCCATGATCTCATTCATCCGAGGAACAGTAGCAGACCTTACCGAGAATTCTGCAATCATAGAATCAAATTGCATCGGATTTGAAATAAATATGACCGGAAACGCACTGGCACAGATACACATTGGACAGGAAGTGAAGCTTCATACTTATTTTCAGGTAAGAGAAGATGCAATGGTTCTCTATGGCTTTTTCAATAAAGATGATTTACAGGTGTTTAAACTTCTTCTTGGTGTAAACGGAGTTGGACCGAAAGCTGCTCTGGGAGTTCTGGCAGGAATCACTGCAGATGAGCTTCGCTTTGCTGTTCTTTCCGATGATGTGAAAACTTTGTCAAAAGCCCCTGGAATCGGTAAAAAAACAGCCCAGAAGCTGATCCTGGAGCTGAAGGATAAGCTCAGTCTGGAAGAAGCCTTTGAGCAGAAGCTTGCCAATGAACAGGTTCAGGCTACTACAGCTGCAGCTGGAGCAGGAATGACAGATGCCAGACAGGAAGCAGTAGAAGCACTGGTGGCACTTGGCTACAGCAGTACAGATGCCCTCCGCGCAGTGCGCAAGGTGACAGATGTGGAGCCGACGGATGTAGAAGGAATCCTGAAAGCTGCGTTGAAGAATTTTTAGATTCCATAAATTTTTTCGCAAAGGGTGCTATCGTGAATGAAATGCATCCCGGTATATAAATGCAAACACTAATTTCAAGAGGTAAAAAATGGACAATCGTATCATAACCACTGATGTTATGGAAGAGGATTTTTCTCTGGAAGGGAATCTTCGCCCACAGACCCTGGACGAGTATATTGGCCAGGAAAAAACCAAAAATACCTTAAAAATATATATTGAAGCTGCCAGACAGCGTCACGATTCCCTGGACCATGTCCTCTTCTATGGTCCTCCTGGCCTTGGAAAGACTACTTTGTCAGGAATTATTGCCAATGAAATGGGAGTACATATGAAGGTAACTTCAGGTCCGGCAATTGAGAAGCCGGGAGAAATGGCAGCAATTCTGAACAATCTTCAGGAAGGAGATATTCTTTTTGTAGATGAGATCCACCGTCTGAACCGTCAGGTGGAAGAGGTGCTTTACCCCGCTATGGAGGATTTTGCCATAGATATTATAATTGGAAAAGGCGCTTCTGCCAGATCCATTCGACTGGATCTGCCAAGGTTTACCCTGGTGGGAGCAACTACAAGGGCAGGACTTCTCTCCGCACCTTTACGTGACCGTTTTGGCGTGATCCATCATCTGGAATTTTACAGTAAGAAAGAATTGACCACTATTATCATGCGTTCCGCTCAGGTGCTTGGAGTGGAAATCGACGTAAAGGGTGCCGGTGAGATTGCCATGCGCTCCCGTGGAACTCCTCGTCTTGCCAATCGCCTTTTGAAGCGTGTACGTGATTTTGCCCAGGTAAAATACGATGGGAAAATTACCTATGACGTGGCCTGTTTTGCACTGAATCTTCTGGAGGTGGATCAGTATGGTCTGGATAAACTGGATCGTCAGATTCTGACTACATTGATCGTAAACTTCAAAGGAGGCCCGGTGGGACTTGATACTCTGGCAGCTGCCATCGGTGAAGATTCCGGTACATTGGAAGACGTTTATGAGCCATATCTTCTGAAAAACGGGTTCCTGAACCGCACTCCAAGAGGCAGGATGGCTTCTGCACTTGCCTATGAACACCTTGGCTTTCCTGTGCCTGAAATATAAACATAGAAGTATGGAAAATTTATAATTTTAAATTTTGTGGGGTAAAATGTGGGGTACAGAAAGCCACAAAATAAGTAAAGCACTCAACGCCTTAATTGGTATTGGGTGCTATTTTATTATTCATCATAAGGATTAGATTGTTTACTGCTTAATTGAACAGGTGAGGGACAGACGAAAAACGTATTAGAGTAGCTTCGTCGTTTTAGAAAGTTATGAGATAGGTGAAACCGCTGGAAAGCCGCACCGAAGCCGTGAGGAATCCGTGAAAAATGGAATAAAGCGGCGAGGAAGCGGCGAGAACCGGAAGTGCTTGAACAGTCGATAATATTTTGATCGAAGCAGTGAGAAAGCCGTGAGGAATTAATAAATTGATGGAAAAAATTATCCTGCATGAGGTCAATCTTGGAATTGTGAAAGGAAAACCTTACAAGGAGATATACAAAGATTGCCGGAAACGTCTTGAAGCGGTAAAAGATCTGGCTTATTTGGAAGCGGTATAAAAGAAAAATGAATAGGTGGCTCGGAATGGGAAATTGACAAATCCCGGAAGCTGGCATATAGTATACTTATCAAGAAAGCCAGTAAGGAAAGTCAAGGTTCTCCGTTCTGGCAAATATGTTTAGCTAAGAAATAGCCGTCTATTCTTTACCATGATATGATACCTCTAAAGTAGACAGATTAAATATAAAAATCTGTTACTTTGGAGGTATTTTTCATGCCAAAATCAA
>NZ_JADNDC010000042.1:0-36324 GCF_015551645.1 Ruminococcus sp. D54t1_190329_F1 | reverse complement strand
TCCTGGAAATGCCAGCAGATATAAAAACAGACAGCAAAATAATAGGGATGTCAGTTTTTTGATCTTTTTCATAAGTTTCTCCTTGCTGTGTTGCTTTTCATGATTCTTATTATAATAAGTTTTGGGTAGAGTTGCAATCATAATGATAATGTTTACAGCAGAAAAAGTGAAAAGCTGTAAAAAAACAGCAATTCTACATTTTTTATGGAGATTTCTGACATGGCACCTACCTGTGGAACTGTTTTGTGAGACTCATCAATAATAAGAAGGAAATCATCACCAAAGTAGTCCAGAAGTGTATAGGGCGGCTGTCCTGGTTCAAGACCGGAAAGATGCCTAGAATAATTTTCGATTCCGGAGCAGAAGCCGGTTTCCCCGCTCTCTGGCGAGGATTTTTCTAATTTAAAAATTTCTTCAATTCATCCATAAAGGTACTGACATCTTTAAACTCCCGATACACAGAAGCGAATCGCACATACGCCACCGAATCCAGATCTTTTAAATGGCTCATCACGATTTCTCCGATTTTCGTGCTGGAGATTTCTTTATCTTCGGCATTAAAGATGTCGCCTTCTATGGCATCGATCATGGCTTCCAGCTTATCGCTGGCAATGGGACGTTTGTAGCAGGCGCGGCGGACACCGTTGATCAGTTTATTGCGGTCGTACTGCTCACGGTTCAGATTCTTCTTGATTACTGTTAACGGGATTGTCTCCACATTCTCATAAGTGGTAAATCTTCTTCCACAGGAATCGCACAGTCTTCTGCGTCTTATGGAATTGGTCTCTTCCACTGGTCTTGAATCTACTACTCTTGTATTATCCTGATTACAGTATGGACATCTCATGTATTTATTTCCCCTTCCTCATGTCTCCCCTTCTGCCATACAATCCGGGCAGCAGACTTTCCTCTTTTCTGTTTGCTCAGTAACATAAAACGGACTGAATTACCTATTTCTTATTATACTTTAATCATAGAAAGTATGTCAATAAACTCCATACATATTTTCAGACTTTTTGCATAATATCATAAAAAACAGGTGCTTTTCATGCGTATTTGCGAATTAAAGCAAAAAGAAGTGATCAATATCTGTACCTGCCGTACACTTGGCTGTCCGGTGGATGTGGAATTTAACTGTGAAACCGGATGTATTACCGCCCTTGTGGTTCCCGGACCTGGCAGTTTCTGCTTTTGTTTCTGGGGAGCCGGAAGTGAATATATAATTCCATGGAATTGTATCCGGCAGATCGGAGATGACATTATCCTGGTAGAAATTGATGAAAAGTATTGCTGTAAAAAGGCTTAATTCTATTTTCCCAATTGTCAAGGGGCAATAATTTTTATATTTTCCCGAAAAAAGAATATTTATCCTCCCACGTGAGAATCATTGTTACTGTTCACTTCGTTCTCAGCAGCACGCTTCGCGATGCACAAAAGGAGGATTCAAATAATGGCACTTAACAAAGTTGAAATTTGCGGAGTCAATACATCGAAGCTTCCGGTACTGAAGGCAGAAGAAAAAGAAGAGCTTTTTCGCAGGATCAAGGAGGGTGATGAAGAAGCCAGGGAACTTTACATTAAAGGAAATCTGCGGCTGGTTCTCAGCGTGATCAAGCGTTTTTCCAACAGCAGCGAAAATATGGACGATCTTTTTCAGATTGGCTGCATTGGGCTTATAAAAGCAATTGATAATTTTGACACTACATTGAATGTAAAATTTTCCACTTATGCAGTGCCTATGATCATTGGAGAGATACGAAGGTATCTTCGTGACAATAACAGTATCCGGGTGAGCCGGTCTCTGCGGGATATTGCTTATCGAGCAATTTATGCAAAAGAAACCTATATGAAAACAAATCTGAGGGAGCCTACCATTGCGGAAATTGCCAGCGAAATAGGGATAAATAAAGAGATGATCGTATATGCTATGGATGCGATACAGAATCCGGTGTCACTTTTTGAACCGGTTTATACGGAAGGCGGGGATACGCTTTATGTGATGGACCAAATCAGCGATAAGAAAAACAAGGAGGAGACCTGGGTAGAAAATCTGTCCCTCCGGGAAGCTATAAACCGGCTGAATAAGCGGGAACGGCATATTATTGATCTGCGTTTTTACGAGGGCAAAACCCAGATGGAGGTGGCCCAGGAAATCGGGATTTCCCAGGCACAGGTCAGCCGGTTGGAAAAGAATGCACTTAAAACCATGCGGAATTATCTGAGAGCGTGACGGAAATCATGGATCCCGGCATCACGAAAGCCGCCCCTTAAATGGTCTGCTGCATGAATATATTGCAAAATCGCTGGTTGTTGGCCAGCGATTTTGCTTATTATGCTTCTATTCCAGAATACGTTTGAAAAAGGCCTTCTGCAAGATGTGCGTCACAATTTGTGGGAGATTTTGTCCGGATGAGGGCGCCGTAGCGGGCTACGGCAACCGAATTCGGGCAAAATATACCGCAAAGTGGGGCGTGCAGATTGCGGGAATGATTTTTCAAGTACGCTCTAACGCCTTTTCCAATTCTTTTATTACAATTTTAAGAGCTTTAATTCTCGCATACTTCTTATCTACAGATTCCAGGATATGCCACGGTGCATAGGTGGTGCTTGTCTTGGCAAGCATTTCATCTACGGCACCTTCATAAGCATCCCATTTTTCGCGGTTGCGCCAGTCTTCGTCGGTGATCTTCCACTGTTTTTCAGGATTGTTCTGGCGGTCGGTGAAGCGGGCCAGCTGGGTGTCTTTGTCGATCTGGACCCAGAATTTGATGATCACGGCACCCCAGTCGGACAGTTCCTTCTCGAATTCATTAATCTCGTTGTAAGCACGTTTCCAGTCGTTCTCGCTGCAGAAGCCTTCCAGACGCTCTACCATTACGCGGCCGTACCAGGTGCGGTCGAAGATGGCAATGTGACCGTCTTTGGGCAATCTGGTCCAGAAGCGCCAGAGGTAATGACGCGCCTTTTCGTGAGGTTCCGGGCTGGCGATTGGATGGACCTCAAAGCCACGGGGATCAAGGGCTTCTGTGATCCGCTTAATATTGCCTCCTTTTCCGGCTGCGTCCCAGCCTTCATAAGTAATGATCACCGGCACACGCTTGCGGTACAGACGGTTATGCAGTTCGCCCAGCTTCTTCTGGAGATGCTTCAGCTCTTTCTTGTATTCTTCATCCTCGATCACCTTGTCTGTCAGTTCGATTTCCGAAAGCTTCGGCATTTTCTCAAGCGGAAAAATGTTTGGGAGAAGCGGTGCGCTGTGTGTGCTGTTCTGCAAGGCTACCTCAATGTTATTTACCATTATTTCAAGAACCTGAAGTTCTACGAAGTTGCGGTCTTTTGCATCAATAATATACCATGGTGCAATAGAAGTATTCGTATCTGTCAGATAGCGGTCGAAAACCTTCTGGCAATGTTTGTAATGTTCGTTCTGCCACTTGTCAAAGGCATCCACACGCCATTTTGTATCCTGCTCTTTGTTAAGCTTCTCAATACGTCTGGTCTGCTCTTTTTTGTCAATCTGCATGAAAAATTTCAGAACCAGATAACCGTTGTCTGTGAGCTGTCGCTCGAAATGTTTGATGCTGTCGATCCGCTTTGCATAATCCTCTTCTTCCAGACCATTCAGACAGTCTTTGCAGGTCTGCTCCATCCAGCCAGAATCCAGAAAGGTAAATTTGCCGGCTTCCGGAATCTGATTGAAATACCGGTACAGAAATGGTCTGCGCAGTTCATCCTCTGTAGGCTTTGACATGGTTGCTACTTTAAAGAAACGGGGATCAATGTATTTGATCACTCTGCCGATTGTGGTACCTTTGCCAGATGCACCCCAGCCTTCAAAAAGTACCAGCACAGGCAGCTTGTGTTCTTTCAGCTTCATCTGCTGCTGATACAGCTTCTCGCCAGCTTCTTTAATCCGTTTCTTCAACTCCTCTTTTTCCGGAATCTCCTCCGGGATCCAGGTTTTCAGCATAAACACGTCCTCCTCACGTACTATTATTTTCAAACTTAAAGCATTTTTTCCGTTAAAAGCAAATTCTATTTTTTTATATTCATATTATTTTCTGCATTATAACATAATCATTCCCATTTTGCACGAATTTAACAAACATTTAACCGAATTTCGATTGCGATCGTTATCCTCTTATATACAATCCGATATTTTTGTGTTATTATTAAAAATCATATTTTGTGTAGGTTTTACGAACACATAGCGTTTTGTATGTTGCGCCTTTCTTTTCGTAGCTCAGATGTTTAAACTTACCCAAGGAGGAAGTCCCATGCCTTTATCTGTCTTCATAGAAATGACCCTGTCTGCCATCCTTACCGTCTGGTCGCCTGGTCCCAATAATATTCTTTTGCTGTCCACAGCCAGCAAATACGGCATTTCCGGTAATATCCGCTTTATGACCGGAATCTGGAGCGGATCTCTCACTTTGATGTGTCTTTCCGGACTGTTCTGCAGTACTCTTGGGAAAATCATTCCAGGGATCCAGCCGGTTATGAAATATCTAGGCGCAGCTTATGTACTCTATCTTGCCTGGCAGACCTGGCGCAGGATTCCGCCCTCTGACAATGTCCAGGACAAAAAGCCAACCTGGCTGATGGGATTTTTCCTGCAGCTGATAAATGTAAAGATCATCATCTATGGGCTGACCATGTTTTCCGCTTATATTCTGCCCTATGAGGCAAGGGTTCCTATACTGTTTTGCTTCGCTGTATATCTGATGTTTCTTGGAGCCCTGGGAAATCTAATCTGGGCATTTGCGGGAAATGTACTGAAAAGATTTTACAGCAGTCATTATAAGCTGATGAATGGAATCATGGCCCTGCTGCTGGTGTGGTGCTCTCTCAGGATCACTGGATTACTGTAAGACAGGCCAAAAACACCTCCCGGAATATGTTGGTTACTCACATTCCGGGAGGTGTTTTCTATAGGGCACTGTTCAATTTATGAGACACATGTATCAAATTGATACATGCTTATGCTGTCTTACTTAAATGCATCCACCAGTTCCTGACCATCGTCATATCCCTGGTTTTTCAGTTCTTCTACAAACCACTGGTCTACGCCTTCTACCGCCTCTTTAAAGGAATCAATATCCATATCCTCTTTTGCGGTAAAGGTAACGCCATTTTTCTCTTCCCAGCGGTTCATGATCTCATTGGCACCGGAGCGGTTAATGTAACGCTCATACTCAACAGCCATTCTTCCAGCCTTGTCTACAACAGCTTGCTGCTCTGGTGTAAGGCCATCATAGATATCCTGATTGATACAGAAGAACAGACAGTCATAGATGGCATCCCACATGGAGCAGTATGGCTGAACCTCCTGTACACTGGCTGCGTCGATTGCAGGAAGCGGATTCTCCTCTCCCTCTACGGTGTTCTGTTGAAGAGCTGTGTAAGTCTCAGACCAGTTCAGGTTGGTTGCATCTGCACCCCATCTCTTATAGCATTCCATAAGAAGATTGGAGCCTGCAACACGGACTTTCAGGTTCTTCATATCGTCCACAGATTTTACTTCACGCACACTGTTGGTCAGTTCACGGAAGCCGTTCTCCGCAATACCCATGCAATGCAGTCCATACTCACTGAGGATTTCCTTCATCTTCTCTCCTGCCTCACCGTCAAACTTGGCATCTGCGTCTTCCACAGAATCATAAATAAACGGCAGGGAGACTACGTTAAATCTCGGATCAAATGCAGAATAAATCAGGTTGGAATGCATGGAAATCTGTACCGGGTCTCCGTTCATCAGTGCTTGGATTCCCTCGGACTGGTTTCCGTTTGTCAGCTGGTCTGCTGCATATATGTTTACTTTTACTTTTCCTCCTGTAGCTTTTTCCATCAGCTCGCCGAACTTGCGGCCGCCATCAGCCCAGGTAGAAGTCTCAGTTGTGGAGCATGCAAAATTCCAGGTAGTCTCCTCCCAGCCAAGGTCACTGTAATCGCCAATTCCGGTAAATGCCTCTACCAGCTCTTCTGCATCCTCGTATCCCTGGGATTTCAGTTCCTCAATGAACCACTCATCTACACCGTCAACAGCTTCCTTAAAAGACTCAATGTCCATATCCTCTTTTGCAGTGAAGGTAACGCCGTTTTTGTCTTTCCAGCGGTTCATGATCTCTTCATCACCGGAGCGGTTGATATAACGCTCGTACTCTACGGCTTTCTGGCCTGCCTCGTCTACAACAGCCTGCTGTTCCGGTGTAAGACCGTCATAAATTTCCTGGTTGATACAGAAGAACAGGCAGTCATAGATGGCATCCCACATGGAGCAGTATGGCTGAACCTCCTGTACACTGGCTGCATCGATTGCAGGAAGCGGATTCTCCTGACCCTCAACTGTGTTCTGCTGAAGGGCTGTGTAAGTCTCAGACCAGTTCAGGTTGGTTGCATCTGCGCCCCATCTCTTATAGCATTCCATAAGAAGGTTGGAACCGGCAACACGGATTTTCAAGTTTTTCATATCATCCACAGATTTTACTTCGCGGACACTGTTGGTCAGTTCACGGAAACCGTTCTCTGCAATACCCATGCAATGGAGTCCGTACTCACCAAGAATTTCTTTTAATTTCTCACCAGCCTCACCGTCAAACTTAGCATCTGCATCTTCTACAGAGTCATAAATAAACGGCAGGGAAACTACGTTAAATCTTGGGTCAAATGCAGAATAGATCAGGTTGGAATGCATGGAAATCTGTACCGGGTCTCCGTTCATCAGTGCCTGGATTCCCTCGGACTGGTTTCCGTTTGTCAGCTGGTCTGCTGCATATATGTTTACTTTTACTTTTCCTCCTGTGGCCTTTTCCATCAGCTCGCCAAACTTGCGGCCGCCGTCCGCCCAGGTAGAAGTCTCAGTTGTAGAGCATGCAAAATTCCAGGTGGTTTCCTCCCAGCCAAGATCACTGTAATCTGCGATCTCATTGAAGGAATAATCCCCGTCTCCGGCTGCAGAAGCTGCGGATGAGCCGCTGTCACCAGAGGAAGAATCTCCGGAATATGCACCATTTTTAGCAAGTGCTCTCGGAAGAGCCGTTGAAGTTACCGGAATATAGGTAACCACAAGAAGCACGGCCACACAGGCTGCCAGCATGGGCATAACTGCTTTTGAAATTTCCTGAAGGGTAACCTCCATGCCTTTTTTGATCTTGATTCCGATTGCCACAAACAGGTTGACACCAACCGGCGGAGTTACCTGTCCAATTGCAAGGTTTACAGTTGCCATCACACCAAATGCAACCACATCATAGCCAAGTGCTTTGCATACCGGAAGCATAACCGGAATAAAAATGTACATAGCAGAGTTTGCATCGATGAAGCAGCCTGCAATCAGGAAAATAATGTTTACGATCAGAAGGAAGGTAAACTGGTTATGTGCAATGCTTCCAAGAAGCGCTGAAGCTGCGTCTGCGATACCGAATTTGGTACATACATAGGAAAACAGGGAAGCACTTGCTACGATCAGCATGATTCCACCAGTTGTTTTCGCAGAATCCACGCAAATGTCAAACAGGTCTTTTAATTTAACCTCACGATAAATCACCATACCTACAAACAGACCGTATACAACAGATACAGCCGCTGCCTCAGTAGGAGTAAAAATACCGCCATAAATACCACCCAGAATAATAACCGGCATTAAGAATCCCCAGAAAGCATCCTTAAATGCATCCCAGCGCTCTTTTGCAGTCGCTTTCTTCTGGGCTGGCTGAATGCCTTTTTTTCTGGCTTCCACCATAACCACGATCACAAGGGCAACGCCCATCAGAATTCCAGGTACGATTCCTGCCATGAACATATCTGCAATAGATACGCCTGTGATAGAAGCATATACAACAAATGCAATACTTGGCGGGATGACAATGGCGATGGAACTTGATGTTGCCATCAGGGCTGTGGAAAACGGTGCGCTGAAGCCTCCCCGCTCTACCATTGCCGGAATCAGAACTGCTCCAAGTGCTGCTACAGTTGCAGGTCCGGATCCGGAAATTGCGCCGAAGAAGCAGGCTACAATAACGCATACAATGGCGATGCCGCCTCTTTTATGTCCCACGCAGGTATCTACGAATCTGACAAGTCTTTTGGAAATTCCGGCCTTTGCCATGATATTTCCGGAAAGTACGAAAAACGGGATAGCCAGAAGGAGAAATTTACTGATTCCGGCATACATATTGGTTGCAACAATGGTAAGGGAGGTTCCGGAGTACAGGATTGCACAGACGGAGGACAGTCCCAGACAGATTGCAATGGGAACTCCCATGATCAGGAAAACAAAAAATGAAATAAAAAGAACTGCACTTATCATTTATTTATCCTCCTTTTTCAGATTGCCTGTACAATAGTCAAGACAGTATTCAATAAAATGTAAGATCATACATCCGGATCCGATTGGCACGAAGGACCAGAATATCCACTCCGGCCAGTTCAGAACGAAGGTACGTTTTCCGTTTTCCAGCTGTGTGATTACTTTTTCCATACCGAACCAGAATAAGATTGCGGTAAAAATAATGCACAGAACAGTGGTAAGGATAACAGATGGTTTTTTCAGTTTCTCAGGGAGACGGTCTGTAACCAGTGACAGGTTAACCAGTTCTCCTTCGCGGCATGCAAGTGCTGCAGCCATTAAGGTAATCAGTACAAAGACTGCGACCACAAGTTCCTCGGTAAAGGACCAGGAACGATGGATCACTTTTCGGGAAAAAACATTTCCCACGGTCAGAACCAGTATCAGCAGGGTAGACACTACCAGAATACAATTTTCTACTGCTGCTACTGCATTCATGATTTTTTTGAAGACTTTCATGATCTCTCCTCCTCTTAATTTACTTGTCAGGTTTTCGTCTTTCGTAAAATGGAACTATCTGTTATGCAGCCGCAGTACGATCCTGCCCGGCAGGGCTTTTGTGTAACAGGAAGTTCCAACGGAATTTCCTGTTACACAAAAAAAATCCGCCCCTGAACTAGGGACGGACCATATTAGACCGCAACCACCCTGTTTCCCCTTTGAAACAAGTACGAAAAGACAACGTACCGACATACGCGATTCCGATAACGGGGAACAACCGTGGAAACCTACTTGATGCAGTTCTTCACTTCGTATCTGGTTCCTGTTTGAAAAAACGGATACTTATGAAGCGTTCGGCTTCCCTTCTCGGGGATGATCTTCAAAACAGACCTGACGCTGCTTTCCACCGACACAGCTCTCTGTAGACAAGGTGCTTCTGTTTCTACTTCTTCCCTTCAAGGAATTTAATCCTTTTTTAATTTAGTTGTTTAACGAACTGAAGTAATTTTACTACTAAAATTCGGGGAAGTCAAGTATAATTATGCAATTGCTATTTAGTGTGTTGAAAGTTGTTCAAGGCGGACGCACTCGGACAATGGTGATTGCTCACTCGCCGGCGCAACGCTCCAGCGAACTAACTGCTAACTGCGACTAAATCGTTCAGGAGAGCCTTCACGATTAAGTCTCCGTAAGCAGTGGATTTCGCCTACGCTAAAACCGCGCCTGAAATGGCTCGCTAGAGCAATCACCATTGCCCGAATACTGTGTACTGGCTGGGACTTATTTGTACGTAGGAACTTTCAACAGGTGGGGAGGGGGAGTGACTGGTTTCCCTATACTGTATCACAAACGAAAGTTTATAAGGATTTTGCCGAAATTAGCGGCTTTTACAATTTCGATGAAGTATTTGCACATTTTTAGGGCTGTTTTGCAAGTAAAAAACTTGACATATTATTTTATGTGCCTTCGATATCCCATTTAGATGGTTGATACTTCGCAGCTTTATTAGTTTTACCTAATCTATCATTGCCAAGAAAGTATCGGGAAACCAATCACTCCCACCACCTCCTTGTTAAAAGTTCCTAAACAGCATCAGTTTCAGCCGACACACAGCATTTGGGCAATGTGTATTACTCCAGCGAGCCATTTCAGGCGCGCTCTTAGCGTAAGCGAAATCCAGCGCTTACGGAGACTTATGCGTGAGGGCTCTCCCGAACGCATTAGTCGCAGTTAGCGATTAGTTCGCTGCAGCGTTGCGCCGGCGAGTGAGTAATACACATTGTCCAAATGCGTCCGCATTGAAGAACTTTTAATCAACTAAATAGTGACTTAGCTAAGTACCTTCCTGGACTCCTCATCCGCAAATTGCTGCCGTACCAACTGATAATAATATCCCTTTTTCTCCAGCAGTTCCTTATGTTTTCCCTGCTCCACAATCTTGCCATCCCGGACTACCAGAATCAGGTCGGCATTACGGATTGTAGATAATCTGTGAGCGATCAGGAAGGAAGTTCGCCCTTTCAGCAGTTTGTCTGTAGCCTGCTGGATCAGCTGCTCGGTTTTGGTGTCGATAGAGGAAGTTGCTTCGTCCAGAACGAAAATGGCAGGATCTGCCAGTACTGCGCGGGCAAAGGAAAGAAGCTGCTTTTCTCCGGTGGAGAGACGGTCGCCGCCTTCACCTACGTCACTGTCATAACCTTTGTCAAGCTTTTCGGCTACCTCATCGGCATGAACCGCCTTCGCAGCAGCCTTTACTTCTTCATCAGTGGCATCCAGTCTTCCATAACGGATATTCTCCATCACAGTCCCGGAAAACAGATGGGGATTCTGAAGCACATAACCGATGTTGCTGTGCAGCCACAACTGACTTCGTTCACGGTAATCTCTGCCGTCGATGAGGATCCTTCCCTTAGTGGGCTCAAAGAAACGGCAAGCCAGATTCACCAGCGTACTTTTTCCTGCACCGGTCTCTCCGACGATTGCCACATTGGTCCCAGCCGGAATTTTCAGGTTGAAGTTGCTGAGCACCTCTTCTTTTCCATCGGGATACTGGAATGAAACGTTTTCAAACTCAATGTCGCCTTTAATGGGTTCCCAGTTCTCCTTGTGGGGATCAAAGAAATCTCCATACTTTTCCAGAACCTCTGGGGAGTCTACCACCTGGGGCTTCTCTTCCAGAAGAGAGGTCACCCGCTCAATATTGGCCTGAGCAGAAATGCACTGGGACAAAATTCCTGCAAGCCTCTGAATTGGTTCAAAAATTCCAACTGCATATGCAGTAAATGCAGCAAGTGTTCCAATATCCATACTTCCATTCAGAACCATAATGCCGCCACGCTCCAGCACAAGGGCAGTTGCCAGAGCTCCAAAGAAAACTACCAGCGGAATATAAATTGCATTTAATCTGGCAGCCTTGATAGACGCACTTCTCATCTCCTCAGTGACAGAGGCAAACTCCCGGAAGTTTTTCTCCTCCACAACCAGGGATTTCACAGTTTTCGCACCCATAATTCCTTCGTTATAGCCACTTGTGATCTTGGAATTGATTTTTCTCACCTGACGGTTCCATGTGAGGATCTTATTCTGGAAATACCAGGTAAGAACTGCAATAGCTGGAACGATCAGCATGATCACCAGAGCCAGTTTCCAGTTCAGAAACAGCATTGCCACAAACACACCCACTACATAAAAGATAGCCCACAGCATATCGATCACATCCCAGGCGATTAACTCTGTGATCCTGGCTACGTCGTTCATTACCCTGGACAGGATATATCCAACCGGAGTTGCATTGTAGTAGGAAAAAGACAACTTCTGAAGATGAACAAACAATGCCCTTTTCATATCACGGCCTGTTTCCACATCAAGTGTCATGCAGCCTCTGGTGAAACAGATGACGGACCACATCTGAAAGACGATCACTGCAATATACAGCGCAATAAATCCTCCAAGTCCTGCCAGAGTATTTTTCTCGATAAAGGAATCAATGGCCTGTCGCTGAAATAACGGCATGATAATATCCACTACTGAGCAGAGAATATTCATCACAATTACCATAATCAGCACATTTTTCCGGGGTGCAAGGAATGGAAAAACCTTTTTCCAGATGGAAATGTCAATGGACTTTGTATATTCTTTTTCTTCTATTCGCATGCTGCACCTCCTTCCATGAGACGGATGTCGCTGTTCATCTGGATCTCATAAATGTCTTTGTATGGTCCCTCCTGGTGGATCAGTTCCTCATGGGTACCCATCTGCTGGATTACTCCCTTGTCCATCACAATAATACAGTCAGCCTGCATAAGAGATGTGATCCGATGGGAAATCATAATAACCGTTGCTTTCTCCATCTCTTTTTTCAGTTCTTTGCGGATCTTGTTGTCTGTCTCCGTATCTACTGCGGATAGGGAATCGTCAAATACCAGGATCGGAGCTTCTTTCATCAGCATTCTGGCAATTGCAACACGCTGCTTCTGTCCACCGGACAAAGTGACGCCACGCTCACCTACGATGGTGTCATATCCGTCTGCAAAATGAAGAATTGACTCATCTACACAGGCAATCTCCGCTGCATGGCGGATTTCTTCATCCAGAAGCTTCTCCTTTGTGATGCCAATATTCTCACGGATGGTTCTGGAGAAAAGGAACGGTTCCTGGAGTACCATTCCGATGTTCTGGCGCAGGTACTGACGGTCAATGTCACGAATGTCTGTACCACCAATGGTAATACTGCCGCAGTCTTCCGGCAGATCATATAAACGGTTCAGTAAATGAACCAGAGTTGATTTTCCACTTCCGGTTGTGCCAAGGATTGCAAAGGTGCTTCCGGATGGGATTGTAAAATTGATATTTTTCAGGACCGGGTGGTCTGGGGAATAACTGAAAGATACATCGCGGAAGCAGATATCGCCATCCATGGCAGGTTTCATTCCAATGATATGTCCCAAAGTCTGCTTTTCTCCACAGCCTTTATTTTCGGAATCCTCACTCGTTCGCTCTGCTGTCCGCGCAGGAATCTTATAATCCAGAGTTGCCTCACTCTGTCCTGCCTTCTTCTTTTTCACAATATTCTCTGCATTTTCATTTCTGTCTGTAGACTTAGCTTCACACTTTACAGCAGCATCCTCTTCCTCAGCCTCCAGAATATAAGCCACACGCTCCATGGAAACCCCAGCCTTACTCATATCTGAAATAATCCTTCCCAGGCTTCGCACCGGCCAGGTCAGAGACGCATTGTAGGAAATAAATGCCATAAACTCGCCCAATGTGATCCGTCCATTCACGGCAAAAACAACACCAGTCACCATGACCACCAGCACCTGCAGGTTGGTGATCAAATCTCCCGATGCCCAGTAAACGCTCATCAGTTTTCCAAGATATACCCATAAATTGGAGTAGGCATTATTTTTCTCATCAAACCGGTCGATTTCATACTTTTCTCTACCAAAAGCACGCACTACACGAACTCCAGTCAGATTCTCCTGCACGGTACTGGAAAGTGCCCCCTCCGCCTCATCAGCATCCTGAAAACGTTTCCCGATCCTGGAATAGAAATAGCAGGAATAACCGATGATCACCGGGAAAAAAGCTGCCGCAGCCAGTGTGATCTGCACATTCATGGAAAACATGATTCCCAGATACAGTACGATCAGGAAACAGATTCGAAACACCTCCGGCAGCTGCCTGCACACAAAGTTACGGATCACTTCCACGTCAGAGGTACATCTCTGAATGATCTCCCCGGTCTGGTGCTTTACATGCCAGGAAAAAGGCAGATACTGGGTGTGGTGATACAAGGTGTCACGGATGGATTTCAGGAAATTCTCTGAGCCTTTTGCCAGGCACATTTTACTTAAGTAATTAAAAACTCCCGAAAGAACTGCCGAAGCAGCTACCAGAAGTGCTGCCAGAAGCAGTGTCTGCCGCACATTCAGACCATCCGGAATTCCATCCAGCACCAGAATATGGTCTGCTGTGTATTTCACGATCTGTGGGATCAACGCATTACATGCTGTAAACAACACCGAAAATAATAGCGTTCCCACAAAAAACCGGATATTTCCTTTCAGGAAACGGAAAATGATCCGGAATTTCCCGGTTTTATTCTTCGTATTCATACTTTCCCCCCATTTTATAGAAAAAGGACACTCCCTGAACGAATCAAGGAATGTCCTCCTTCACTCCAAAAGTTTTACATATTCTTTCCAATGCATCATATTCCAAGGCCTTGTTTCCTACATAACTCTCAAAGGCTCCAAAAAATTCCCAGGCCGCAGGCTGCAGATACAGTTCTTTTTTCACATATCCATCCAGGATCACTGCTTCTGGCAAAAGACTTTTATAGGCGGCGCTCTGTGCCCCCAGCACATAAATCCTGTGCTCCTTCGACAGCTGCTCCAAAGCTTTTTTCTGCTCTGCAGTTGGTGCAAGCTCACCATTTACCAGAATACTTCCCGGAACCGGCTTTTGTACCAGCTTCATGGAAATACGCTCTCCCTGCAGGTTCCATTTCCCACACACAAGGTAAGTCTCACCATTGTAGGAAACCGTTTCCACCTGGTTTTCTTCTGGTCTGGCTGCAGCAAGTACCGGAAGGCGCATTATCCGAAGGCGGTTTTCCTTTCCGTAGTCTCCCAGCTGCTGGCAATCTGCCGGAGCATATATCCGGTCAAATACAGTAAGGGCTTTTCGCCATCTTGCCGGATATTTTTCATGGATGTAAGGCAGAAAATCAAGATCCACCAGAACTTTCATTTTTGCCGGTGCCTCTGCTGCCAGATAATATGGCAGATACCCGGTACTTCCAGCCATAATCACCACATCCCAGGAACTGCTGCCGAACAGCCTGCCCCACTCTCTTCTGGCAAGCATTCGCATATATCTTCGTATTTCCGGATTTTCCAGATAAAGAGCCGGATTTTTCTCAATCATACGGTAATTCAGGAAATCTTCCTCACTCAAAGTCATCCTTCCTGCGCCCATCACTTTTGGAAGCTCTTTTTCAAAGGCGAGAAATTCTTTCACATCTCCCCTGCTTCCAAGCCAGCCACTATAAATAACCGTATCATATTTTTCCCTGTCCATACTGTCTGCAAGCTTTCGGACAACAAGCTTAGCCTCCCGCTCGGCTTTCCAGCTGCTAAGAATCAGGACTTTCTTCCTTTCCTCCTGATTTCGAAGGGAGAAAAACTCCATTCCAGGCACTGCATTCTGCCTTCGGATACACTCCAGAAGACTGCCTCTGCCTTCTTTTAATCCTTCCTTTTTCTCTATGATCACATTTCCATCATAGACTTTTCCCAGGGTGCATTTTTCCAGCCATGCTTCCTTCGCTTTGCTCTTAGACGGAGCGTAGATATAATCTGTTTTCAGAAGCTCCCTTGCCGTAACTGAGAGAAACTCTGCTGTCTCCACAGACTTCCTATCATAAATTTCCAGCATGGGATTAAAATAAACCTGTGTTTCTTTTTTCACAAAAGAGCCTGGCAAAACCATATTACCGATAATGTAACCAGCCTGGGAAAGCGCCTCCAGATATTCACGACTTTCCTCTTTTACATAGTCCACACCTGTTTTTTTCACCAGATGAAAACCGCCTTTTATGCAGGCCGTAACACTCGCCTTCTCAGAGGAAACATAATTCTTCAGCGCATAGTCCAGCATTTCCAGAAGCAGGTCACTGCCAGGCTTTTTTTCATCTATAAGGAAGAAAAAATGGGAAGCATCCACCGGATTCCCGCATATCTCTGCGTAGGCATAGTTTTTGGAAAGTTCTTTCTTATTCTCATGAATGAATTTCAGAGCCTGACGCTTCACGCTCTCATAATCCTCCATATTATCTTTCAAAATCTTCTCTATCTCATTCATCTGAAGTCCTCTTACCTTCTATCAGCTCATCCAGCTTCTCACTCTGTTCCTGATTCCAGGACCTGGCCTGAAAGCTGTAAGGCATCTCTGTTGTGCAGTCTTCTGCCAGCAGCTTCATATTCATGGTTTTTGCAGCAAGGGTACCCAGGCTTTCTTCTTCCCCTTCCGGACAGATAAAATAATCGCACAGATTCATAAATGCAAAGGGTTTCTCAAGCCATCCGGTAAGGATCACCCTTCCCTCCAGGTGAAGATCTGAAACCATAGCTTTCAGCTTCTGATACCCTTTCCCTTTTCCGGTAATGTAAAGACAGGTATTTTTCTCCAGACGGCAAAAGGCTTTCAGAACGTTCTGGGCTTTCTGCTGGTACATACAGATATAATTGACTTTCTCTGTATCCGGTGCCGGAATGGCTTCCACAGTAATAACAGCTGGATTGTTTCCCTGGTATCTGGCAATAAAGTAGCTTTCTGTGGCAGATACGATTACCTGCTGGCCTGCCAGCTCCTTTGCAATCTGTTTTTCCCTGACAAAACGTGCATTGTATTGGAAAAACCGAACGCCCTCCATCTCCTTTGCCACCACTGAAAACAGGCTCTTTTTCCCGGTAAGGTCAATTGCACAGTCGAATTTCGCCTCTCCAAACAGGCGCCTTGCCTCTCTCTTGTAAAAAGCATGTGGAATATCTTTTATTTTTCCCTTCAAAAACAGCTCATTCTTCGCGATTTCCTCCGCTTTTCCGTTAAAAGGCTGACCACGGTAAAGGATCCGAAGCCCGGTAGGAAGACCTATGATCTGTTCTTCTGCAAAATCGTCTCCACCACCGCACACAAGCAAGGTAACATCGTATTTCTGAAAATCCAGGTTCTCTGCAAGTCCAAGAAATGCTTCGGTGTCATCTCCCTCCGAAAAATCACCGGCATACATCAGAAGCTTTTTCTTTGGTGACTGCGCCTCATCCTGACAGGCTATACACCGGGAATCTTCTTTTCCGTGGAACACAATGTCTGCAAGGCGGCGGCAGACCTCTCCGTCATCTTGCGGACACGCCCAGGCTGCTTCCCTTTCGTAAACCTTCCGGTATGGCTCCATGGCTCTTTCGGCATCCTTCACATAATCTCCAAGCTGCTCATAAGTTTCTGCAACAGGACCCGGCAGCTTATCAATTCCGAAGTATAAGCCTCTGTAATTTTTATATTCTGCAAGATCCGGGATAAAGAACAAAATGGGCTTTTTCGATACCAGATAGTCAAAATAAATACTGGAATAATCGGAAATCAGAACATCTGTAGCACGAAGAAGCTCATTGGTATCTACGGTTGCAGGAATATACTGGCCGGTTATCCCTACTGTGTCTTTAATGTGGTAATATACAATCTGATGAGGCTTCACCAGCACCTGGTACTCCCTGGTATCCACATTCTCCTCGATAGTGCGGATCATCTTCTCATAGGCATCCAGGCTGGTATCAGGGCTGGAATACCTGCTGCCCTTCCAGGTAGGCGCATAAAGGATCAGCTTCTTCTTTAGATCTGCCTCCACGCCTGCCATCTGCAGCTTCTTAAATATGGCCTCCCGGTCTGTGTGAAAATAGCTGTCATTACGGGGCTGCCCGATTTCCAGGATTTTTCCGGGATAAAGATTTTTCATTTTGAACGCATTCTCATAAATCTCTGTCATAAAATGATTGGGCGCGATCAGATAGTCTGCTGCAAGGAAATTCCTTACTGTATTTCCTGCACTCACCTTGCCTGCCGGAATGTCAAATCCAATGGTTTTTAACGGGATTCCGTGCCAGGTATCCACAAAGATCTGCTCCTTACGTTTGGTAAAATATCCGGGAAAGCTTACATTATTGATCAGATATTTGGCTGTAGCCAGATATTCCCTGTATTCTACAGACTGGAATTTAATAAATTTCACATTTGGATCATCCCTGTAAAGTCCCATCCATGGTTCATTATCCGAAAAATCGTCAATGACCCAGACATGGAGATACTCCTGAAATTCTGTCTGGGTCAGCAAATACTTGAAAATGGCATGAGGGCTGCAGGTCATGCCTCTGCCCCCAAATGCCTCGTATAGTATACATTTTTCTTTTATGGGACTGTCAAGAAAATCCGCGTACTTCTCCCGAAGCTCCTCCGTAAGATTGTATTTTGCCTCATCCCTGGCTCTCTTTAAGGCAGCCTCAAAAGTGTCCTTTTCTTTACCGGAATTTTCATCCGGGCGGACCAGCTTTTTCACCAGCTTCTTCAGGTTGTTCACGGTGATCTTCATGTCACTTCCCCCTCTTCTTCGCAACTACACGTTCAAAAAGTCCGTCCCATTCTTTCACAGCCTTGTCAATAGAGAAATCATCAGACTTGGCAATGGCATTCGCAGACATCCGGGCACGAAGCTCTTCATCATGTGCCAGTTTCAGCATGGCCTGGGCAAATTTATGAGGATCAAACGCTTCAGGAAGGAAACCGGTCTTTCCATCATCAATGATCAGATCCATGGCGCCCATATGATAAGCGATTACCGGAAGACCGAACTCAAAGGCTTCCATAATCACCATAGGCCAGCCTTCCCATCTGGATGGAAGAAGGAAAACAGAAGAATTCAGATAATACTTCTCAGGCTCATTGGTATATCCTACAAAATGGACACGCTTCTCCAGATGACGCTTCTTCGCGTCTGCCCTGATCTGGTCAAAAAGATCTCCGTCTCCGATGATATCAAGCTCCCACTCCGAATCCTCTTTACAGAACTCTTCAAAGGATTCCATCATCAGATCCAGTCCTTTGGCATATACGAAACGGGTCGCCATGAGAAAACGTTTGGATTTCACATCGCACTTCTTTTCACTGACAAAGCTTCTGGGATTGATTTTTACTTCACAATCTATTCCAAGCTTCTCCATATAGTCCCGCTTATCATAATCACTCAACACAATGTAGCGGTCCAGATTTGGCAGATACTGCTGAAGAAGGTTCTCCTGCTGCCAGAAAACGACAGGCTTCACATGAAGATATCCGTCATAGCAGTTATGCTGCCAGCCGATGGTTGCGGCTTTTAGCCGGGGCGCGATCATGGCAAGTCTCAGGCTTAAGGATGCAGTGGTAAGGATCACGTCATAATCCTGGGAATTGAAATATTCCACCCATTTCTCTCTTGTTTTTTTAGGAAAAATTGCTTCTGCAAGAATGGGATTCAAGCTTTTTTTATTAAACAGACCAGATCTGTCATTGAGCTTCTTCACCAGATAGCGGGCGCAGAAAGCCGGGGTATGATGCTTATTCACGAACTGGCTGTTGTCAATGAAATCCACATTGATATCTTCACTTAAATGATACATGGTGCGGTCTTCACGAAAGCGGTCTTCATAAGTCATGATCGTCACTTCATGCTCTTTCACCAGCTCGTTGGCCAACAGGGAAACCACTCTCTTGGTTCCGCCAAGATCAAAGATTTTTGTTATCCAGATACATATTTTCATGTTATATACCACCCCTGCAGGGGCTTCCTCCTTTTGCGGGATAAATCCTGAAGCATGTAAAAAAGGCTTTCGTATTTTCTCTGTTATACCGTAATTTTGAAATAATCCAGAACACGTTTGCAGTAATTATCTGTTACATTATGAGTCTTTGCAAGAATTGCCTTACGCTGATTCTCATAGTCATCTTTTCCATTTTTGACATCCAGAACAAACTGTTCAAACTGCTGTACATTGTAAATATGTTCTCCTGGCATGTATTCCAGTGGATTTTCAAATACCCATCCTCTGGACTCCGTATAGGCATCATAGTCATCCAGAGTAAATCCAATAGGTCTGTTGAGAAGCAGATAATCAATTGCCACAGAAGAATAGTCAGAAATCAGGGCATCCGAACAGTTGATAAACTCATAAAGCTGCAAGCCATTGTCTTCCAGATCCTGATTTTCCAGGTAAACAATGTTTGTCAGCACATTTTCTCCAAAGTCATATGGAATCTGGAGATAATGCTTCTTAATTACCACAAGTACATGATTATCACGACAGAAATTATTAAAATCAAGAAGCCGCTCCTTATCGTCCAGGATCGGGATATTAAATTCATTGTTCAGCGTTTCCTCATTCAGTCTCTCGCTGCTTGCATGACGGTAGGTAGGCATCCACAGGATCAGCCTGTCACTGTCAGCTGCTTTCAGAAGCTTTTCCTTATATGCTCTTGCGGCGTCGCTTCCCTTCATCATCTGATCGTAACGCGGATAGCCAAGTGCAAGAAGCTTCCTGGAACTGCAGCCAAAGAACTCTTTCTTCGTCTCAATAAACACATCTCCTGGCACCAGACAGTAGTCGAAAAATACCTTGCGGTTGTTCTTGTTCGCCTTGTAGCCGCAGCCATGCCAGAGATTTACAAAAGTCTGACCCTTTCTTGCCATTCCGATCCAGTTAAACGCCTGGGTGTAAAAAATAAAGGCTGAGGTCAATGCATAGCGGTAAGCTGCTGCCCTGCGGATCGTCGTGTTCTTCTTAAAATTGCGAACAAACTTCACATTCTCCGCCTGGTATTTCTTATACTTCTCCGGCTCATGAACAAGCCAGACAAGCTCATATTTTTTATTATATCCATTTGCAACCATATAATCAAAAAGAGCCCGGCAATTGTCTGTAAAATCATCATTTGTCTCAAACAGGATTCTGTTTTTCACCATACGCGGGGGGAATTTACGAAGTCTTCTCACTTTCCAGCGGTCATATAAAGCATAAGTCACATAGCCTTTGAATGTGGTGAACAAAGGTCCTGCGCCCTGCTCTTTCAGGATTTTTGAAAATTTCTTTAGAATTCTCTGTGCTCTTTCCATGGATTTTACCTTTCTTAATATATTACAATCCAGAGCCTGTTTAAAAAAGGCTCTAAATCAGTCCGCATTAATACTCTTTCAGTTTCTCACGAAGCATTGTAGAAGAAGTATCTTTGGTGTAGGGAAGATAAACCAGCCTGGCTCCCAGGGCTTCCATCTCTTTCCCGGTGCGCTCCCAGCGCTCATTTCCCTTCCAGTCATCTCCGATATAAATTTCATCGAAACGGATCTTATCCCAGATTTCTTTTTTATCAAGGGTATTCGTGATGATCACCTCGTCCACATATTTAATAGACCGGACGATCTCAGCCCGCTCTTCCAATGGCACGATAGGTCTTTTATTCTTATAGCTTTCCACAAGTTCATCTGTATTTACGCCTACGATCAGATAATCACATCTTCTCTTAGCATTTTTGATCAGGTTCAGATGACCGATATGAAACATATCGTAAGTTCCCTGTGTGTATCCGATTACCTTTCCCATTTATCCCTCTCCTGTATCTGTTTTTTTCGAAAAAATAATCATAGCACATTGTTTTCTAAATAACTATACCACTCACTTGTCTGTGAATCCGATTGATATAATTATTTACGAAATGATGTACTAGAACCTTTTTGGATGGGTAACTTCTGCTTTTATTTTACTTTATATTCAAATACTCTGCAAGTGCCTCGCAGTAACCTGACTTCTTTGGCATAGTGTGCATTGCAGGCAATAATCTTCTTCTCTCTTCTTTAAAAGGATCCTCTCCCACTGCGATATGGGAAAAATAGTCCTTCAGATCCTCTAAATTGTAAATCTTCTCACCTGGCATATATGCTTCCGGATTTTCAAATACAAATCCTCTTGTATTTCGATAGCTTTCCAGGTCTGTGAGCACATAGCCCAGAGGTCGGTCAAGAAGCATATAGTCTACTGCAATGGAGGAATAATCCGAAATCAGTCCATCCATAAGTCCCACCAGTTCATACAGCTGAATGCCCGATTTCTGAAGCATTTCTTCTGTCACATAACGGATATTGGTATACGCACCTTCATCCAGGGACCAGCCAGACTGAAGGGGATGTTTTTTGATGATCAGAAATATTCCGCATTCCCTTAAATGAACATCCAGTGCTTTCAGCTCCGCCTCGCTCTCCAATGCAGGAAGCTGAAAGGGAAGTTCAATTTCATTCTCTGCGCTGATCAGCACCTCACTTTTTCGGAAAGTAGGCATCCAGATCACGGTTTTCATATCCTTATGGGAAAAAAGCTTCTCCAGTGCCTCCCCACGGCTGACAGATGGATGGAGCATCCAGTCATATCTTGGATAGCCAAGGGCAAGAATCTTCTCTTTCTCACAGTTCCAGTAACGGGATTTTGTTTCCACAAACACAGGTCCCGGCACCATGGCATGGTCAAAATGCATCATGCTTTTTCCTGCAGGCGGCTTGTTGTCTTTGGCTGCATCCTTATAGCCGCAGCCATGCCACATGTTCACTGTGGTCTGCCCTTTACAATGGTAAAAATTCAGGTAAGCTGTATTGTTTGTATAGAAAAAAAATCCTGCAACAGCACCATAATAATAAGAAAGGGGGCTGGACCAGCCATATTTATTCTCTGCCGTTACAAATTTAACATTCTTGCATTTCAGTTTCTCACATTTTTTCTTATCGGAAACCATCCAGATAATCTGATAGTTCTCATTTATTTTATTCTGAATCAGATATTCATAAAAGGCCCTGGGATTGTCTGTCATGTCCTGCATGGTACGGTTTTTCAGCACAATGCAGTTCTGACGGAGCTTCCCGTGATTCCCGAACCATTTTCCCACCATGGCAAGCTCCGCTTTTGAACAAAAGCGGCCCAGATAATAAAGAACACTTCCAGCCAGACCCTCTTCTTTTATTTTCCTTTTAAGGGAATCCTTTGTCATCTCTTACCCTCGTTTCTATAATTTGCCTGACAAAAATTACGATACACCAGAGCCTGTATGAAAAAGGCTTTCTGCAATTACATCTCAAAAGACGATTTCTCTGGAAAAATCACTTCAAAGCTTCTCTGAATTTCTTTCTTCTGCTTCTCAAAATCACCCACATTCACATCATCATTAAGGCAGATCATCTTACACGCCTGTCTGCGAATGGTATGGTGGATCTGCTGATCATGTTTTCCTATGGTATAAAATCTTCCAAGCTTCGGTGACTGGGGCGTAAATTTCCCTTCCATGTACTGCCAGTATTTCATCACGTACTGGTTCACATCGAATACTGTGCGGAAACGATTCTTACAAACCTCATCCAGAACAGCACCCTCTTCGTCCCATACTTTCCAATAGGTTGCTTTCAAAAAAGGACTTGGAAGATGTGAATATTTAAAACTGGAAAATTCACGATAAGGCAGCATCAGCACATTGCGGAAGAGCATTGCTCCATAAGCCGGGCTAAACCATTTTTTTGCCTGCTTTTTGATCACTTCTTTTTTATTATAATGCATATTGACAAGAGCTGCATCATTCATAAGAATATTGGCAAAAGGGTTGCGGATATTGTCCTGCACAAGGGCGGTCTCAATACAGCAGTCACAGGGAAATCCGTTTTTGAAAAAATCTTCCGGTCTCACGGAATCAATGAGAAACATATCATCATTAAAAAAGACAAAATGCTCTGACAATCCTTTTATTCGGTGAAGATTCAGTTCTATGGAATTAATATTAAAGGTAGGAAGATAAGCAGGCGCCATAAAATCCGCATGCTTTACAATCTGAATCTTCTCATGAGCTGTGTTCAGCCACTTTGGAACATGTCCCCATGTGACAAAATATATTTTATTTACCCAGGGAGCAAATTTCTCCACACCGCGGAACCAGTACTGGAGATTGTCCCAATCGCGGTATCTGCTCTCCCCGGCGTCAGTTCCCCTGCCAGGCTGATATTCCCTGCGCTGTGCCAGCCAGTCAGGGTCACTGCCGTCCACCCAGGTGAGCACAAAATCTATTTTTTCCATTCCTATTCTCCTGCTCTTTAAATGGTTGCGGTCTAGAAATTGTGACGCACATCTTGCAGAAAGCCTTTTTCAAACACGCTCTAAAGCTTTCTCAGTCAGCTTATCTGCCATACAGAAGCATCAACTTCTGCCCTTCCTTATGGATGTCAAATCCTGCTTCTGCCAGCCTTCTGGCCGCTTCTTCTCTTTCGATTCTCCCGGCTTCCTTCATCTTAAATACAGTTTTGGCCCATTTCTCCGGGCTTTCTGCCAGGGAAATCATCGTCACATTTTCCCGGGAGAGTACTGCTTCTCCTGTGATCTGGTCTGAAATCACACAGGGCAGGCCATTGGCCTGAGCTTCCAGAAGAGTAAATGGAAGTCCTTCAAATAAAGAAGGAAACAGGAAAACATCCATGGCGCTTAAGTACCGCTCCACGTCCTGACATACTCCCGTAAATATGATTTTATCCAGGACACCCGCCTTTTTAGCCTGCTCCTGGATCTGTTCCTTTAATTCGCCGTCACCAATAAGGCAAAGCCTTGCAGCTGGCTCTTTTCGTTGGATTTCATGAAAAATACGGAGAATGGCCTCATGATTCTTCTGAACCTGAAACCTGCCTACATGCCCTACTACCAGGGCATCCCCGGAAATCCCCAACTTCTCTCTGATTTTCCGCCTGTTTGACTCTGAAAAGCCATATTTATCTGTCTCAATTGCGTTTGCAACCAATGTTACTTCTCCCCGTTCAAAAGCCTTATCTCCGAACAGCCATCTGCCTGCTTTTTCGGAACAGGCAAACTTCTCATTCACATAATGCTTTATTCTGGGACGATTCATGCCATCCATCAGCTTACGCACAATTCCCGGTGCTGAAGCGTTATGGGAATGTGCGATCACCTTTCTCACTCCTGCCTGCTTCGCCAGGCGAAGTGGTACGATATTGGCTGCTGAAAGCATATTCACATGCACGACATCGTACTTCTCCCGGGAAAGGAGCTTCCGAAAGGCCTTTATATAGCCAAAGTAATCTTTTTTTATATTGGGAACATAAAAAACCCGTCCACCAAGCTCCAGGATTTCTTTCTCATAAGCAATCGTTCCATACATGGATACAAAATCAAAGGATACTCCCTGTCTGGCCAGTTCCCTGAAATAGTTCATTACAAATGCTTCCATACCGCCAGGATTATTTCCCAGCCCTACCTGCAGGATTTTCATTTTTCACCTTCTAAACGCTTTATCAGCTTGTCATATCTGGAAACTTCCCGGGTTAATTCCTTTTTCATGATCAGCCACCTATCATTTTACTGTATTGCTCAGAGATCGGATCAATGTCGCCGTATGCGATCAGCTTGCCTTTTTCCAGAATCATGGCCTTATTGCAAAGGCGCTGTACCTGTTCCAGAGAATGGGATACAAAAAGGACGGTAACACCTGAGTCAAACATACTCATGATCTTCTTTTCACTTTTTTTACGGAACTTGGCGTCACCTACGGAAAGGACCTCGTCCAGGATCAGGATCTTCGGTTCTACTACTGTGGCAATGGAAAAGCCAAGTCTGGATTTCATACCGGAGGAATAATTTTTCACCGGAACATCCATGAATTTCTGAAGTTCAGAGAATTCTACAATCTCATCATATTTGCTGTCAATAAATTTCTTGGTATATCCAAGCATGGCACCATACAGGTAAATATTCTCTTTTCCTGTATACTGCGGGTCAAAACCAGCGCCAAGTTCCAGAAGGGGAACCATTTTCCCATGTTTGTCCACATGACCCTCTGTAGGCTTGAATACACCGGAAATCACCTTAAGAAGAGTACTTTTTCCAGCTCCGTTAAGACCAAGGATACCTACACGGTCTCCCTTTTCCACGCTGAAGCTTACATTCTTCAAAGCCCAGAATTCATTGTACTGGATTTCTCTCTTAATGGTTTTAAATATATAATCTTTTAAGCTGTCAACCTTCTCACGGCTCAGGTTGAACTTCATGCTTACGTTATCGACTTCAATGGCTGTCTTGCTCATATTTTCTCCTTAACATGTTCCTGTAAATGGTAGTTTAGAGCGTGTTTGAAAAATACTTTCTGCAGGGAATGATTTTTCAAACAGGTTCTAGATGTACAGAATAAAATTATCCTGTTTTTTCTTGAAGCATACAAGTCCGATGATGGTGATTACTACGCTGAATGCAGCTGCATAAATTACATATGGCGCATACATAGGCTCTCCGAAGATTGCAGATCGGAAAATCTGAATGGTACAGTACAGAGGATTGAACTTCAGGATCCATGCCCAGCCACTCTTCAGCAGCTTGCTTGGATAATAGAAGATGGCACATGTATACATGATCAGCATCAGGGCAACAGACCAGAGGTACTCAATATCTCTGAAAAATACACCGATAGTTGCAAGGAACATTCCACTTCCGTAGGAAAGGATCAGAATGATGATCAAGGCAACCGGTGCCTGAAGCAGATAAATAGTCGGTTTCACACCCAGGATCACGCCTACAATGGCAAGCACAACCAGGGAGATCAGAAAAATAATATAATTATAAATTACAGTTGAAAGTGGATACAGATATTTCGGTACATACACTTTCTTGATCATTGCTGCATTGGACCGGATGGATTTCAGCGCAGCTTTGGTTGCAGAGGAATAAAAGCTGTACAGAAGACGTCCGGAAAGAATGTATACAGGGAATGTTTTGTCCGTGTTTCCATACAGGGTTCCGAAGACAATAGTCAGTACCACCATGGAAAGCAGTGGTTCTAGCATGGACCACAAAATACCAAGGTAGGAACGACGATATTTCAGCTTGATTCCTTTTTTGACCAGCTCACTTAACAGGAACTGATACTGTCTGAGATTATCTAAATATTTCTTCATATTCACTCCATTATATTTTGAAAAATTTGGCTTTCTGTTTTATCCAAAGCATTCGTATATAAACTTCTCTTTAAAAAAAGCCAAACTGTATTGTAACATACTCTTTCGCAGGTTGCAATATTGCGATTTAACCTGGAAGCGATCAATCATTCCAGATTCTTACTTGCGTCTACTGCCATCTGGTAGGCTTCTGCATAAGAAATTCCAGTCTTTCTACAGATTTCCGCCAGGCTTTCATACTCCGGATAGCATTTCTCTGCTCCTTCTGAACCGCAGATTTTCACTTCCACCTCACCGAAGGGAATCATTACTTTCCGCTTTCTCCGGGGCAAAATCGTGCGCTCCATCCTGACCCTGCGGATACCAATACTGGTAGTTTCTGCAAAAATCAAAGCTTCCATTCCCGGGACATCTTCTTCCTTACAGATTACGGTAAGAAGCCATGCAGGACGGTTTTTCTTCATATATACAGGAGTATAATGCACATCCCTTGCACCGGCCTCAAAAAGCTTCTCCATGACAAAGCCAAGTACTTCACCGCTGCAGTCATCGATGTTTGTTTCCAGCTTGTAGATGTAATCCGCGCTTTCCGTAACACCGGTCTGAATTTTGGCAGCAGCTTCCCGATTGAAAATTTCAGCAGTTTCATTTGCCGCACTTTCATTTCCTGCCGGAATTCCCACCGCTTTTTCCGGTTTATGGGATTCTTCCGGGTGAATCAGCATTGCACGCAGGATTCCCGGGCACTCATAAGTCCTCTTACCGGCTCCGATACCTGTTTTCTCAATTGCAAAGGTCTCCGGTAATTTGCAGGAAGTACGAACTGCTGCCACAATTGCCGCTCCTGTAGGAGTTACCAGCTCGCCCTGTACCTGAGTGATCCGCAGATCCAGGCTACACTGCTGTACAATATGGGTTACCGCTGGAACCGGAACTGGTAAAATGCCATGCTGGCAGCGGACTGTACCCATTCCTTCGCATAATACAGGTACAATGACCTCTGTAATTCCAAGATTGTCCAGGCAGACTGCCACGGACAAAATATCTACAATGGAATCCACAGCTCCAACTTCGTGAAAGTGCACCTCTTCCACCGGAACATTGTGGGCTTTTGCTTCTGCCTTTGCCAGAATCTGAAAAATTTTAAGGGCAATACCTCTGGCGCTGTCAGTCATCTTTGTGTCATCAAGTATCTGACGGATTTCGTTCATGCCGCGGTGTTTGTGATGACGATGGTACTCGTGAGTATGTGCTGCTGTTTCATCTCCATGATTATGTCCATGTACTGCCACATTCTTTTCTGCTGCCTCATGGCTATGCTCATACTGGTGATTATGTTCTTCTGCCCCATGCTTATGACTGTGATCATGTCCATGCAGATACTCCATATCATGATCATGTCCATCTATCTCTTCGTTCAGAATTACATCGAAATCACAGGCATCAATCCCGGATTTCATCACCCGATTTACTTTTATCTCAAATCCCTGCACTGGAAGACTTTCAAGTACATCCTCCAGCACCTTCTGATCTGCTCCCAGATCCAGCAGGGCTGCCACTGTCATATCGCCACTGATTCCGGAATAACACTCCAGATATAATGTTTTTCCCATAATTCTCCTCGTTACAAATTTATCAAATTGCTTTTCAGACACGCGCTAGAGCATGTTTGATTTTCAAACAAACTCTAGCTTTGTCTCTTACTTACCAAGCGCCAGCCGGTTCATCTGCGTTGCCAGATATCCGGCTCCATATCCGTTGTCAATATTCACTGTGGCAATTCCATTGGCACAGGAATTGATCATGGTCAGAAGTGCTGATAATCCATGGAAATTCGCTCCATATCCCACAGACGTAGGCACTGCGATCACTGGTCTGCTCACAAGGCCTCCCATAACGCTGGCAAGAGCGCCCTCCATGCCAGCCACAGCCACAACACAATTAGCATCCTGAATGATCTCCAGCCTGGAAAACAGCCTGTGCATTCCACTTACACCAACATCATAAATTCGTTCCACGTAGGTTCCAAAATATTCTGCAGTCTGTGCTGCTTCCTCGGCCACCGGAATATCTGCAGTGCCTGCGGTACAGACAGCCACCTTTCCCTCATGAACCTTATCTGGCTTCTCTATTTTCAGGATTCTGGAAACAGGGTCATACTGAACTTCTGGAAACTTCTCCTTCACCAGCTCATACTGTGCCTGGGAAGCCCTTGTTCCAAGTACTTCTCCCTCTTCCATATATAAACGTTCAAATATTTTCAGCAAATGGGCATCTGCCTTATTGCAGCAGTAAATCACCTCTGCGAAACCAGTACGGGCTTTTCTCCCCGTATCCAGCTTGGCATAATCCATTTCCTTGTAACCATCCTGTCGAATCAGCTTCCCTGCTGCTTCCGGAGAAAGTCCTCCCATTTGCACCTGGGCAAGGATTTCTTCTAGTGTCATGTACAAATCACTCCATTTCCTAAAACGTATTTGAAAAAGGCATTCTGCAAAATGTGCGTCACAATTTGCGGGAATCTATTTTCAAACAGGCTCTAAAATGCAACACAATTATAACGTTTTCTTCTCCTTTATTCAACAAAAAAATCCTGCCTCATTTTGCTGAAGCAGGATTTCTACGCATCGCGACGCGTGTTACTGGTCACGGAGCGAACCGTAACGGATTTCTTCCAAAGCCGGCTGTTCTGCACGAAAGCAGCACTCCCAGACCGTCTGATTATGTTTTATTTCGCTTTGGCTGCCTTTTTATCTCCAAGGAAACCAATCGATGTAACACAGATCAGTTTATCGAAGATCATAAACATGGCCGGTAAGATAAACAGTACAACTACCATACTGATGATTGCACCACGGGCAAGCAGTGTACAAATAGAACCGATCATCTCAACCTGTGAATAACAGGAAACACCGAAGGTTGCTGCGAAGAAGCTGAGACCGCTGCTGATAATGGACGGCATGCTGGTCTTGTGGGCAATACTGATGGCTTCCATCTTATTCTTGCCGTGCTGTCTCTCTCTCTGATAACGGGTAGTCATCAGGATCGCATAGTCAACGGTTGCACCCAGCTGGATGGCACCAATAACAATACTTGCAACGAACGGAAGGCTGATTCCCTGATAGTACGGAATGGCCATATTGACAAAAATCGCAAACTCAATAACCGCAACCAGAATGATCGGAAGGGAAATTGATTTAAAGATAATCATAATGATCAGGAAAATGGCACCGATGGAAATTACATTTACACGAACCAGATCGGCATCTGTGGTATCCTGAAGGTCTTTCATAAGCGGTGCTTCACCGATTACCATTGCTGTATTATCGTATTTTTTTACTATTTTATCAATTTCTGCAAGCTGGGCATTTACCTCATCTGTAGCAGAACCATATTCAGAGCATACAAATGCAAGCTCATACTGATCTCCTTTGAAAATCTTCTTCAGATCATCCGGGATCATAGACTCCGGAACGGTAGGTCCGATCAGGGAATTCATACCCAGACTCCACTTCACACCCTCAACCTTATCAATATCATTTAACATCTGCTGTTTCTGCTTGGAGTCCATATTCTTATCCATCATGATCATATGGATATTGCCTACTGCAAAAGTTTTCTCCAGCTCATCATTGGCAATGTTGCAATCCAAAGTGGATGGTAGAGATTCTGCAATATTATAGTAAATCTTTGTATGATTGTTTCCATAAATAGCCGGAAGCAGAAGCACCAGGAAAATCACAGTCCAAAGCTTATAATGCTTCGTAATAAATGCAGACGGTTTATCCATTCTGGCAAGAAGCAGCTTATGCTGTGTCTTCTCAATAGGCTTGTCAAAAAACAGAACCAGTGCCGGAAGAATGGTTACACAGCAGATAACACCAATAATAACGCCCTTTGCCATAACAATACCAAGGTCACGTCCAAGAGCAAAGGTCATAACACAAAGTGCAACGAAGCCGGCTACTGTGGTAACAGAGCTTCCAGCTACAGACTTAAAAGTATTTGCAATGGCATGCCCCATGGCACGGTCCTTTTCTCCAGGAAAACGCTTCTTATTTTCCTCGTAGCTGTTCAGAAGGAAAATGGAATAATCCATGGTAACACCAAGCTGAAGTACCGCGGTAAGTGCCTGCGTAATATAAGAAGTCTCGCCTAAAATAACATTGCTTCCCAGGTTGTAAAGAATAGCAAGTCCGATGCTAAGCAGGAACAAAAACGGAACAACAAAGGATCCGCTTGTCAGCTCCAGAACGATCAGACTGAGTACTGCTGCGATCACAACGTAAATCGGCAGCTCCTGCATGGCAATGTTCTTAATATCTGTAACAACTCCTGTCATGCCACTGAGGAAGCACTGCTCGTTGGCAATCTTACGTAGTTCTGTGATAGCTTCCATGGAAGTATCTGAAGATGTGGTATTATCAAACAAAACCAGCATCATGGTTGCATCGCCATTTATAAATACCTTTCTGTACTTCTCAGGAACCATCTCTACCGGAAGAGTGATATCCGCCACATCATCATACCAGAGAACATCCTTTACATGCTCTACTTCACTGAATTTCTCTTCCAGCTTCTGGACATCCTTCATATCCATATTCTCCACAATTACCATGGAAAAGGCGCCCATACCAAACTCATCCACCAGAATATCCTGACCTTTTACCGTCTCAAGGGTATCCGGCAGGTAACTTAACAGATCATAATTGACTCTCGTCTCTGCGATTCCGATCACAGACGGGATTACCAGCAAAAGTCCGATCAAAAGCACCAGGACCTTATGCTTGGCTATCCATTTTCCTACTTTGACCATTGATGTCATCTCCTTAAATTCATTTCTTTCGTACTATAGTATAACCCAAAATGACCAATAGTCAATATTATTTTTAACAAAAATGAAAAATAGTCATTTTTCTCAAAATCCGATCAAAACGCCGACGATTTTTACCAAAAATGCCGCAATCCAGGCGATCACACATTGTCCGATCACCACTCCAGCTGCCCATTTTCCGCCAAGCTCACGTTTCACAGAAGCAATCGCGGCTACACAAGGCGTATATAAAAGGCAGAAGGTAAGAAGGCACACTGCTGCCAGCGGAGAAAGCACCTCCACCAGTGCCGCTGTGCTTCCAAATAATATGGACAATGTGGAAACCACGCTCTCCTTTGCCATGAAACCTGTTACAAGAGCTGTGGAAAATCTCCAGTCTCCAAAGCCAAGATGCTTAAATACCGGTGCAATAAATCCGGCAAGTACTGCAAGAATACTGTCTTTGGAATCTGTCACAATATTCAAATGCAGATCAAAGGTCTGTAAAAACCAGATCACAATGGTTGCCACAAAAATAACAGTAAAGGCTCTCTGAAGAAAATCCTTTGCTTTTTCCCAAAGAAGCTGGCCAACGTTTTTTGCACCTGGAAGACGATAATTAGGAAGCTCCATTACAAAGGGAACCGCTTCTCCCTTAAACATGGTTTTTCCAAAAATCAGTGCCATCAGGATTCCCATAATAATTCCGCCGAAATAAAGTGCTATCATTACCAGTGCACCGTATTTCGGGAAAAAGGCAGCTGTAAAGAAAGCATAAATAGGAAGCTTTGCCGAACAGCTCATAAAAGGAGTAAGGAGGATCGTCATCTTACGGTCACGCTCTGAGGGCAGGGTTCTGCTTGCCATAACGCCAGGAACTGTGCATCCAAAGCCTACAAGCATTGGGACAATACTTCGTCCGGAAAGTCCAATCTTTCGAAGCAGCTTATCCATTACAAAAGCAACTCTGGCCATATATCCACTGTCTTCCAGAAGTGACAGGAAGAAAAACAGGGTGACGATAATCGGCAGAAAGCTGAGCACACTTCCAACTCCATTGAAAATACCGTCAATTACAAGAGAATGAAGCACATTATTTACGTTCCATGCAGTCATGGCCTGATCCACCACTGCAGTCAGCCAGGTAATTCCCATATCCAGAAGATCTGAAAGTCCCTTTCCGATCACACCAAAGGTCAGCCAGAAAACCAGAGCCATAATTCCTGCGAAGCATGGAATGGCTGTATATTTGCCTGTAAGTATTTTATCCATCTTCTGACTGCGCAGATGCTCCTTGCTTTCATGAGGCTTAATCACGGTCTCAGCGCAGACTTTTTCAATAAAGTCAAAGCGCATATGGGCAATCGCCGCGGACCGGTCAAGCCCACGCTCCGTCTCCATCTGCTTTACAATATGCTCCAGGGTTTCTTTTTCATTCTGATCCAGCCCAAGCTTTTCCAGGATCAGTTCATCCCCTTCCGCAAGCTTACTGGCTGCAAAACGTACCGGGATATCTGCCTGCTGAGCATGATCCTCAATGAGATGCATAATTCCATGAAGACATCTGTGAACAGCACCGCCATCATCGTTTGCATCGCAGAAATCCAGACGCTTTGGTTTTTCCTGATATTTTGCCACATGGATCGCATGGGCTACCAGTTCATCGATTCCCTCATTTTTCGCTGCTGAAATAGGTACTACAGGAATTCCAAGCGCCTCTTCCATCTGGTTCACACGTACAGAACCGCCATTCTGCCTTACCTCGTCCATCATATTCAATGCCAGGACCATAGGAACATCCAGTTCCATCAGCTGCATGGTAAGATATAGATTTCTTTCAATATTGGTTGCATCCACAATATTGATAATTCCTTTTGGATGCTGTTCCAGAATAAAGCTTCTGGTTACGATTTCCTCGCTGGTATAGGGGGACATGGAATAAATTCCCGGCAGGTCTGTCACCAGAGTATTCTTTTTCCCACGGATAATACCATCCTTGCGGTCTACAGTAACTCCCGGAAAGTTGCCTACATGCTGACTGGAGCCGGTTAACTGATTAAACAGGGTTGTTTTACCGCAGTTCTGGTTTCCTGCCAGCGCAAAGGTAAGAAGCTCACTATCCGGAAGGGGATGTTCATCTGCTTTTTCATGATATTTACCGCCCTCGCCCAGACCTGGATGAGGAATCGCCCTGACACGGCTGCCTCGTTTCTGTTCTTTTTCATCCCTTACATTATCAATCTGAATCTGGGCAGCATCTGCAAGACGCAGGGTCAGCTCATAGCTATGTATCCTGACTTCAACAGGGTCACCCATAGGTGCATATTTTACCATGGTCACGTCCGCCATGGGAATGATTCCCATATCCAGGAAATGCTGCCGCAGGGCACCCTCTCCTCCTACTACTGTAACTGTGGCAGTTTTCCCGATGGGAAGGTCTTTTAATGTCATATGTACTTGTCCTCTTTTCCCATATGTAAGATTTTTGTTGCTGTTCAAAACTAAGCAGCAACCATTTTTGATAAAATTCGTCTGCTAATGATAAATTTTATCATTAATGTTACAGGAGTTAGTTTATTCTAATATTGTCAGGATGTCAATATTATTGAGAAAAATTATTGACAATTTTCTCATTATCTGATAAAGTTACGAAACAAGGTTTCCCTGTGAGGGAGTAGCAAGCGTGTCCACAGACGCGTGGCAAGTCAACATACCGACCGTATGAATCTGTTTGTATAGATTGCTGTTCACTGAATGAACAGCAGATTTCAGAGCAGTGTTTCGATCTGGCTTGCATTAAATTGCGAGACTCATGTATAACGTTATGCTATACATGGAGTCTGTCCTTTTATAAGAATGCAGATGACCCATATATAGCCTGTGGTTATATATCGGGTCTTTTTTCATGCTGTAAAAAGCTTCGCCGAGAGATCTGTTTCCACAGCAAATAAAAAAATGGAAACCAGTAATAAAATACATTACGGAGGAACGTAAAAATGAACTACAGTTTTGTGTTTTTTCTGAACAGCGCCCTGCTTGGAGTCGGACTTGCAATGGATGCTTTTTCTGTGTCCCTGGCAAACGGCCTTCACGAGCCTAAGATGCGCATGAAAAAAATGTGCGGCATTGCAGGCACATTCGGTGCTTTCCAGGCCATCATGCCAATGACCGGATGGTTATGTGTCCACACCATTGTAGGATACTTCAGGACATTTGAGAAATTTATTCCATGGATTGCGCTGATCCTTCTTTGCTATATCGGAGGCTCCATGCTGATCAATGGTATCCGGGGAACCGATGAGGGTGATGAAATTCCGGGAGTTGGTCCCAAAGCCCTTTTCATTCAGGGCATTGCAACCTCCATTGACGCCCTGTCCGTAGGATTCACCATCTCAGAGTATGACTGGCTGATGGCTCTTGTCTGTTCCCTGATCATTGCCATAGTCACATTCTTTATCTGCATGACCGGACTTTCCCTTGGAAAACGCTTCGGAACCAGGCTTTCCAACAAGGCGGATATTCTCGGCGGCGTCATTCTTATCGCAATTGGTCTGGAAATTTTTATCAGCAATATGTTTTAATTTTTTCAGCATATTTACCGCTATTCAGCTGGTACTGTTCCGCCAGGCGTTTTTCTATGCAAGCGTTGATTTTCACCTGTTTTCCAATCAAAAAAAAGCTTTCATCTCTCCCTTTGCGGGATGGATGAAAGCTTTTTCTACTTTTATTAACGGGCAATAATATATGCGCAATAAACCAGATATACCACTACCATTATAATACCCTCTTTGCGCTCAATTTTTTTCCTGGTTCCTGCAAAGATCCAGACCATAACCGAAAATACCATAAGAAGCACTATATCGATTATGTTTTCCCGGATCAAAGCTACCGGACTGATAGCAGATGAGATTCCAAGAACCATCAGAATATTGAAAATATTAGATCCAACTGCATTTCCAACTGCCATATCAACTTCATTTTTTCTTGCTGCAACTACAGAGGTTACAAGCTCCGGAAGTGAAGTTCCGATAGACACAATGGTAAGCCCGACCAGAGTCTGGCTCATTCCAAGCTCTATTGCAATCCTGCTGGCTGTATCAACGGTAAGGTCACCGCCAAAAGCAATTGCAGCTGCACCCACGATCAGAAAGAGAATACTTTTGCCGTATGACAGCTCTTTCATATTGTCACATTCTTCAACACCTTCTATTTCAACCTTCTGTCCTGCTGCACGCGCTTTCATTGCGCTTCGTACCATTGTGAAAATGTATCCGGCAAACACGATCAGGAAAATAACTCCATCTGCATGACCCAGCGTCATTCCCGTCTTATCTCCCAGTCCTGAAATTCCCAGTACAAGCAGAAATAGTGCACATCCTAAAGACAAGGGAATATCTCTTACCACAGTTGCTTTCTGGACCATAATTGGAGTCAGAATTGAACAGACACCAATTACAAACATCAGATTAAAAATATTGGATCCTACTACATTGCTGACCGCAAGTTCATTATTCTGTACCAGAGAAGCAGTCACACTCACGGCTGTTTCTGGCAGTGAAGTTCCCATAGCCACAATCGTAAGACCAATGATGATGGGCGGAACCTTTAACTTCTTCGCAATGCTGGAACTTCCCTCCACAAAAAAGTCAGCCCCTTTTACCAGAAAGGCAAATCCCACTGCCAGCAGCAGGATAACAGCTGCAATTGGCAATCCATTAATAATATTTTGCATAATATTCTCCTTTTGTTATCAGCATATTTTTACCTTTACAGATTCTCCAGAGTGTGTTTGAAAAAGGCTTTCTGCAAAATGTGTGTTACAAAACAGTATTTACTTCATAAGCCTGCTTCTTTGGAATTACATTTGCCCAAAATGTAAAAAGACTCATGTATGCCATAACATGCATACATGAGTCTCATTCTTTAAGATTTGCCAGGCCAGAATCAGATCCGATCAAAGCCGCGACTGTTGACAAACCACGTTTTCACGCAAACTACTCCCTCACAGAATCCATATGTGTAGTTAATATACCAAATTGCTGTTAAGAAGTCAACCTCTAATCTTCCTCTATATGCTCTCTTCTATGAACCATTTATGATAATGTCCTAATATACCATAAAGGAAAATGTCCCAATGTAGTATAATGCTTCCATCAACAG